>CAMPIG010000023.1 GCA_946886255.1 uncultured Cellvibrio sp.
CCTTGGTCGAATCGGCCATGCGCCATGTGGATATTCTTGATCAGCTGAATTTTTACGATTTTAAAATCAGCGTGAAAGCTTCCGATGTGTTTATGGCGGTGGCGGCTTATCGCCAATTGGCAACACGAATTGATCAACCGCTGCACCTTGGCATTACTGAAGCCGGTGGTTTGCGCTCCGGCACGGTGAAATCGGCGGTGGGACTCGGTGCGCTGTTGATGGATGGTATCGGTGATACTATCCGCATCTCTCTGGCTGCTGATCCGGTGGAAGAAATCAAGGTGGGTTGGGATCTACTCAAAAGTCTGAAACTGCGCAGTAAGGGCGTTAACTTTATCGCCTGTCCCAGTTGTTCAAGGCAGAATTTTGATGTGATCAAGACCATGAACGAGCTTGAGCAACGCGTGGAAGACATTACGGTGCCACTTGATGTGGCGGTTATCGGATGCGTGGTGAACGGTCCTGGCGAAGCTAAAGAAGCTGATCTCGGTTTGGCGGGCGGCACACCGAATAATTTGATTTATATCGACGGCGAGCCGAATCAGAAATTGGGCAATGAAACCTTGGTTGATGATCTTGAGCGGTTGATTCGCCAGAAGGCAGAAAAAAAACTCGCTCAAATGGCGGAAGACGAGCGCAATATTATCGTCCGCGCATACATACGGTTAATTCATTGCTGTGGACACCATTGGCAATGTGGCAAGACTTTAAGGAACCATCTTGAAAAAGATCCAGGCAATTCGCGGCATGAATGATCTGCTGCCCAGTGATTCACCCTACTGGCAATATGTCGAGAGCACGCTCGCCGATATCCTGCAATGCTACGGCTATCAGGAAATTCGTTTTCCTATTCTGGAATCCACTGATTTATTCAAACGCTCTATCGGTGAAGTGACCGACATCGTTGAAAAGGAAATGTATACCTTCGATGATCGCAACGGCGACAGTGTCACCTTGCGGCCCGAAGGTACTGCGTGTTGTGTTCGCGCCTGTGAAGAACACGGTCTGCTCTACAACCAGACTCAACGCTTGTGGTATATGGGGCCGATGTTTCGTTATGAGCGGCCGCAAAAAGGGCGCTATCGCCAATTCCATCAGTGTGGTGTTGAAGCCTTTGGTATGGCAGGGCCCGATATCGATGCGGAAATTTTATTACTCAGCGCAAGAATTTTGCGTGAACTTGGCGTCGAAGCACTAGTCACACTACAGCTGAATTCACTGGGCGATACGGCATCGCGCAATGCATACAAAGAGGCGTTGGTGACGTATCTGGAAGCGCGTCGTGATCAACTGGACCCGGACAGTCAGCGTCGCTTGAGTACTAATCCCTTGCGCATTCTCGATAGTAAAGAGCCAGCTACCCAAGCGTTATTGGATGGTGCGCCGGTCCTGCTGGATTATCTTGATGAGGAGTCCAGGGCACATTTTGAACAGCTCAAACATCTGCTGAATGCCAACGGTGTGCAATATCAGGTAAATCCTCGCCTGGTGCGTGGGCTGGATTACTACGGTAAAACGGCCTTCGAATGGGTCACCGACAAATTGGGAGCCCAGAGTACTGTATGTGCCGGTGGGCGTTATGACAGTCTGGTGGAGCAATTGGGTGGCAAACCGACCCCCGCCGTCGGATTTGGTATAGGTCTTGAGCGACTGGTGTTATTGTTGCAGGCCGCTGAATGCATGCCAGAAGGGCTGGAGCAGCAGGCCGATATTTATATTGTCGCCATGGGTGACGTGCAGACAGAAGCCTTGCAATTGTCCGAGCGAATCCGTGACGAATTACCCTATTTGCGGGTTATTAACCACTGTGGCGGTGGCAGTTTGAAAAGCCAAATGAAAAAAGCCGATAAAAGCACAGCGGATATCGCGCTGATCCTTGGAGAGGATGAGGTCAAAACAGGTAAGTTGGCCGTTAAATATCTGCGCCAGGAGCAACCTCAGGTGTTGCTGTCGCAAGATGAAGTTATACAGCTTTTGCAGTCATTGGTCTGATGATACCGATACCGCACTAAACATTTTCTATTTCCACAATAACAACGCTATTGATCATTACAGGAGCCGATTGTGAGCGTACATTTATCCGAAGAAGAACAACTGGAAGCCATGAAACGTTGGTGGAAGGAATATGGCAAGACCATCATCATCAGTGCTTTGGTGGCGATCGGTGTCTACTTTGCCTGGAACGCCTGGCAAGACCAGCAACGCAACAAAGCAGAAGCTGCATCGGCAACCTATGAAGAATTATTGGAAGTCGTGTCTGTTGAGCCAGGCCAAACCTTGGGTGATGCCGAGCGTTCTACCGCTGAGCATTTGGCTGCTGAGTTAAAAGCAGGCGATAGCACCAGCCTATATGCCCACAACGCGGCTTTTTTCCTGGCAAAGATTGCGGTTTCACAAGGCGACCTGGATAAAGCGGCTACCGAATTACGTTGGGTTTTATCGCAGAAACCTGATCTGGCTACCGAGCAGTTAGCGAATTTGCGTCTGGCCCGCGTTCTGTTGGCTCAGCAAAACTACGATGAGGCATTGAGTCTGGTACAAACACCGCCCACAACCGGATTCGCATCCGAATATGCGGAAGTCCATGGCGATGTGTTGAAGGCAAAGGGTGATCTTGATGCGGCCCGTACCGCCTATGAAAAGGCGCTTTCTTCAACAACTCCGCAGCAACAGGAGCGTTTCATGGTGCTGCAAATGAAACTTGATGATTTGAAGCAACCCACCGCCAGCATCGTTTCTTCCACAGCGACCCCTGAGGAGACCGCTGAATGAGAGATGTAAACGGGTCAATCCGGTGCTTGAACGGGGCGTTACTGTTGTGTGTCATTTTACTGTCCGGCTGTTCGTTGTTCAGCAAAAAAACCGGTAACGAACCTATGGAGCTGGTGGACTTTGACGCGACCGTTAAAGTTAAAAAAGTGTGGCAGCGCGATGTGGGTGCGGGGCAGGGCGAAGGCTTTACCCGTTTGACTCCAGCTATTGACGGCGACGTTATTTATAGCGTTGACCGTAAAGGGCGCGTTACCGCACTGGATCGTTTGACCGGTAAGAAATTCTGGCAACGCAAGACGAAGGAAAGTATTAGCGGCGGGATTGGTGCTGAATCAGGCATGTTGTTTATCGGTAATCAGGGCGGTGAATTGATCGCATTGTCCAATACTGATGGCAGCGAAGTCTGGCGCAAGCAGCTAAGCGGTGAAATTCTTTCCGTTCCGCACAGCAACGGTGACGTTGTTGCTGTTCAAACCATGAATGGACGCCTCTATGCGTTGAATGCCAAGACGGGCGATGAATTATGGTTTTATGAAAATCCGCCACCGGTATTGATTTTGCGCGGCACGCCATCGCCCATCGTCACTGACACTGCCATCTATGCGGGCTTTTCCAATGGGCGTCTCATGTCGTTTAATCCGCAAAATGGCTTGATTCTGTGGGAACAGCGTATTGCTATCCCCCAGGGGCGTTCAGAGTTGGAGCGCATGATTGATATCCATGCTTCACCCATATTGCGCGAAGGTATTCTTTACGCAGCGGCGTTCCAGGGTCGTGTGACGGCATTAGCGCGTGGAACTGGTAGTGCAATCTGGGCTCAGGAAGCTTCTACCAGTGAAGATATTGCGTTATCAGAGAACCTGTTGTTCCTCTCCCAAGCTGATGGCAAGGTCACAGCTTACAATGCGGCGAGCGGTGAAGTGCTGTGGAATAATGAGCAAATGCTGCGGCGTGGGCTGAATGGTCCGCAGGTCTTTGGCGATTATGTGGCGGCGGTGGACTTTAAAGGTTACTTGCACGTGATGCGTCAGACGGATGGTGAGTTTGTTGCTCGCACTCGTGTAGATCGCAAAGGTGCGCGGGCCACCATGTTGACTGACGGCAATATCCTGTATGTTTACGGCAATCGCGGCAAATTAATCGCTTATGAAGCGGTGGAAAAGAAATAACTTTTCTCTCTCGGCGTTTCGCGCGCTACAATCAGCCAGTGAACAACGTCGCCGTTGTTTATTGGCTGATGTCTCTAAACTTTCGCAACTGACGTGCCTTTGGCTATATGCTTTTGCGACATCTTATCTTCCGTTAAACCATCGAAAATCCCGTTATGATCCCAGTGATTGCGCTTGTTGGTCGCCCGAATGTGGGCAAATCCACTCTGTTTAACCGATTGACCCGTTCCCGGGATGCATTGGTAGCTAACTATGCCGGTCTTACCCGCGACCGCAAGTATGGCGAGGGCAGTATCGAGGGCCGGCGTTTCATTGTGATTGATACGGGTGGTATCAGCGGAGAAGAAGAAGGCATTGATAGTGCGATGGCGGGGCAATCACTGCTCGCTATTCAGGAAGCTGACATTGTGTTGTTTATGTTGGACAGCCGCGACGGCTTGACCTCCGCCGACCATATGATCGCCAAGCATTTGCGGGTCAACAATAAAAAAACGTTCTTGATTGCCAATAAAATTGATGGCATGGACCCTGACGTCGCGCTGGCGCCATTTTATGAGTTGGGATTGGGCGAGATTCATCCGACGACAGCTACTCATGGGCGCGGCGTTAAGTCCATGATGGAAGCTGTTCTGGCGGATATTCCTGAGACGCTGGATGAAGCGGTCGAGGATGTCGCCACAGGCATCAAGATTGCCATTGTCGGTCGGCCAAATGTGGGGAAGTCCACCCTGGTTAACCGCATGTTGGGGGAAGAGCGGGTTGTGGTATATGACCAACCGGGTACTACGCGCGACAGTATTTACATTAATTATGAGCGCTTCGATAAACCCTACACACTGATTGATACTGCCGGTGTCCGGCGGCGAAAAAATGTCGCCTTGTCGGTGGAAAAGTTTTCCATTGTCAAAACCATGCAGGCGATCAGTGATGCCAATGTCGTCGTATTGGTGATGGATGCCAGCGAAGGTGTAGTGGATCAGGATTTGCATTTAATGGGCAGCGTTATTGATGCCGGCCGTGCGCTGGTCATTGCCCTGAATAAGTGGGATGGTCTTGAGGATTCCCACAAACAATATGTCAAAAATGAACTGGAGCGTCGTTTGCGCTTCGTTGATTTTGCGAATATCCATTTCATCTCCGCTCTGCATGGCACAGGTGTAGGTAATTTATATAAATCCATTGAACAGGCTTTCCACGCCGCAACGGATAAATTTTCCACCAACTTCCTGACACGTATTCTGGAAGATGCGGTGCGCGAACATCAGCCGCCGATTGTTGCGGGGCGGCGTATCAAATTGCGGTATGCGCATCCGGGTGGACACAATCCGCCGATCATCGTTATCCATGGTAACCAGACCGGAGACGTACCGGCACATTATGTCCGTTACCTCGAAAAAACCTATCGACGTGTACTGAATCTTCATGGAACGCCAATCCGTATTGAATTCAGAACCAGTGAGAATCCCTTTGCGGGTAAGAAAAATGAGCTGACGGCTCGCCAATACGCCAAGAAGCGTCGCTTGATGGACCACGCCACCAAAAAGAAAAAATAAATTGACGATTTTTTTGCGCTCTGCTTGTTTGCCGCGCTCTGTAAACTTCTATGAATGCCCTCTGATGAGGGCATTTTTCATCTATAGTTTTGGCTATTCTTTATTGATTTACCCACATGTCACGTTGAGCCATGAATAATCTAGCGGTGATTGTTATTTGTCTGGCTATTGGGCTGGTGTTGCAGCGCCTGCGTCGATGGCCGGAAGGTGCGGCGGCCACATTGAATTTGTATGTGGTTTATGTTGCGCTGCCGGCGTTGGTATTGGCTGAAATTCCCCGCTTGACGTTGGATCGACAGGCTTTGCTACCGGTGGTCTTTGCTTGGGTAATCATGGCTGTGACTGCGGCTGTTACCTGGATCACTGCCCGTTTGTTTAAATGGTCGCGCGGTGTAACGGGCGTATTGATGCTGACTATACCGCTGGGCAACACAGGCTTTCTCGGTTTGCCACTGATTGAAGCATTGCTGGGTTCTCAAGCCATGCCATACGCGATCCTCTACGATCAGTTTGGAACTTTTTTGGCTCTGAATACTTACGGTATTTTGCTTGCTGCTTATTATTCAGGTGGCAGCGTCACTGCATCACGATTATTCAAGACGATAGTCAGCTTCCCGCCATTCATTGCGCTCCTCATTGCGTTTGCTACCTTTTGGCTGGATTATCCCGCGTGGTTGTCCCATGCATTTGAACGAATCTCGTCTACACTAGTACCAGTGGTGATGGTGGCGGTAGGCCTGCAGTTCCGCTTACGGCTGGAACGGGAATACCTGGCGCCGATAGGGCTGGGGTTATTCTATATGTTGGGGCTTACCCCGTTGCTCGCGATGTTGATTCTTTGGATATTTGACATTAGTGGTCCTGCGGCGAATGTCATCATCTTGCAAGCTGCCATGCCTGCGATGATTTCTGCCGGTGTGCTGGCGATGTCATATAACCTGCTACCCCGCTTGGCTGCCAGCCTGGTGGGATATAGTTTATTGTTGTCTTTGTTTACTGTCTGGTTGTGGCGTAACCTGTTGGTATAAGCCTTTACAACCGCATCCTGTCTTCTTGTCATGGAATGGAGGAGCGATGTTGCGAGATTCGCCAAAGTCGTCTTCAAATGTGAATAACAATCTTGGCAGTAACTACGATCCCTTCGAAGCTGATGCTTATACCCTGCATCTGGCAAGGGTCAATGACAACCGGCAAGTCATTGCCAGCGATGATATCTACAGCAGTCAGGGTTTATTACTGGTAAAGAAAGGCGCTCCCATTACTGCCATGGCGACCCGCGTTATCGTTAATATCAAATTGCTTCAGCCTATCGAAAAATGCATCACCATCAACGATGAAATCGATGGTGCACAGCTGCAAAAAGATTTCATCGCTGTAATGCTTGAAGATGACATTCTGCAGTCTATCCACGACCGCTATAACCTCAACATCCTGCTTCATGACCAATGTCTGAGCTATCAAAGCTATCCGTTGTTGCGTCAAAAAATAACGGTGTTGGCCGAGCGCATGCCAGAGACTTATAGCCGTTCATTGTACTGTGCCTGGTTAGCGATGTTGATCGCCAAGGAAATGCGGTTACCCGCACAGGATATCAACGCAGTATTCCTGGGTGCCTTGGCCCACGACATTGGTATGTTGCATATCAATCCTGAACTCCTTAATAAATCATCCGCATTGACGGCGGAAGAGTGGCGGCAAATCCAGGCGCATGTGGTGATCGGGCAAAAAATTCTGGCGAGTATCGATGGATTACCTGCGCCGGTAAGTCTTGCCGTACTGGAGCATCATGAGCGTTGTGACGGGACAGGTTATCCGACCGGGAAGGTAGAGAGTGAGTTGTCGCTATTGGGACAAATTATTGCACTGGCTGACAGCGTGATTGCGGTTTATCACAATCGCTTTAAGCCTCACGGGCGCAGTTGGCGCGATGTGATTCCCGTCATTCAAATGAACAACCAAGCGTATTTCTACCGCAATTACGAGGTGTTGGTAACCATCTTACGGCGCAGCGAATTGCCACAGCTCGGTGTAGTGGTCGGCGATGAAATGCCAGACTTTATTGAAAAGTTTATTCACCAGCAAGCTGACATGAAGTCGCGCTTCAAGCGGTTTGAAAAATTATTGTTGTCATTCGGTTTCACGCATGGTGATCGCAAACTGCATGCATTGCAAAATGTTTTTTTTCATATTGCTACGGCGATCAATGGTTCAGGAATATTCCAGGACAACTATGCAGAATGGCTGGAGCAGGTAAAACAACAATGCCTTACAAAAACCTATCGCGAAGTTGAAGATGCTTATTTGATGCTGGAAGAGGTCAGTTTTCACTTGCAACGTTTAAGTCGCATGATCCAGATTTATGCGGCATCGGGTAACTGCAAGGACAAAACAGTCCAACTGGCGCTGGAGGCGGAGATCAACACAAAGGAGTCCCCAGCTAGCTCGGCCGATGTGCAAGAAGCGCACATCGACGAGAAACGTGACGATCGGGAAATCGTCAATATTGAGTAGCGCCGTTTCAGAAAAAATTTAACGACGCCAGCGCAAACACGTTTATTTTTCAGAGGCTCACTGGGGTTTGTTGTGCCAGAAAGGTTGCCCGATGGTTGGCGTACTTGGGCTGGCCGTTTGGCGTTTCTGCATCAGCCCCGCATGAAAGGCTTTGCGTCCGGCATCAATCGCATCTGCGAAGGCTTCAGCCATCAGCGGTGGGTTGTGGGCTTTGGCAACGGCGGTATTCAATAAAATACCATCAAAGCCCATCTCCATGGCTTCAGTTGCCTGTGACGGCGCCCCCAGACCCGCATCAATAATCATGGGCACATCGGTAATTCGTTCACGCAGCATGCGTAAGTTATAACGATTCAATAAACCCTGGCCAGTGCCGATAGGCGCGCCCCAAGGCATCAGAACCTCGCATCCCACATCAAGCAAACGCTTGCACAGAATCAAATCATCGGTGCAGTAGGGCAACACTTTAAAGCCTTTTTTAATCAAGATATCTGCCGCTTCAACGAGGCCGAAAGGATCGGGCTGCAGGTTGTAATCATCCCCGATCACTTCCAGTTTTATCCAATTCGTCGCGAATAGTTCGCGCGACATCTCTGCGAGAGTTACCGCTTCTTTAACCGATTTACAGCCGGCAGTATTAGGTAATAATTTACAACCACTGTCCTGAATATATTGCCAGATAGCATCACCGTCACGGTTGGCCGGGTTCTGCCGCCGCAGGCCTAGGGTGACGATTTCACAACGAGATTTAACGATGGCATCGCGCATGATCTGCGGAGAGGCATAAAGGGCGGTTCCCAGTAAAAAACGGCTGGAAAAAGTTTCACCATACAGTGTCAGATCATTATTCATCTCAACCACCTCCCACGGGTTTAACAATATCAATTTCATCGTGTGCTTGAAGACGATATTCGCTGTAAGAGGAGCGGGGGACAAATTCGCCGTTGATAGCAACAGCAATTTTACTTTCCGCAAAACCCCAGACAACAATGGCATCACTGAGTAATGTGTTGTCGAGGACCTCAACGGGGGTATTGTTCAGGCTAAGTTGAATCATAAAATTAACGCGCTGTCAGGATGGATTGAAAAGGTTTTTCGGATGCATCTTGAATGCAAGCCACTATATGGCTGACCACAGCCGGCGCCAAAAGAAATCCGTGGCGAAATAAACCGTTTGCAGACAGTAAACCGGGTTGGCTATCGATCTTTGGCATGTTGTCCATAAAAGCAGGACGCAGATTTACACCAAGTTCCAGGATCCTTGCTTCCGCAAATGCCGGTGAAAGTGTGTAAAGCGCGCTACTTAATTCCAGTGATGACTGCAAGGTCACCGGCGAGCGATCTTCGCTTTCAATCTGCGTCGCACCAATCACAAAGCGATGATCCGGTTTGGGCACGATGTAAAGTTGATAACGCGGGTGCATCAAACGTACCGGGCGTTGCAACGTGATTTCCCGGGTTTCAACATGTAACGTCTCACCGCGAACCCCGCGCAATTGATTGGTTGGGTTTTTAGCGCCCATACCGCGACAATCAATCACCAGATCGTAAGTTCTCTGGTCTGTTTCTGTGGAGATGGTGTGCGCACTGACTGTGACAGGGCAATGTTCTATACATTCACCGCCGGACGTGCGGATTTCATTCAGCAATACATCCAGCAGCTGGCGATTGTCGATATGGCCTTCGTCTTCCAACAGCAAACCATTGTGAAAACCTTCATGTAAATCCGGCTCAAGTTGACGAATTTCTTCGCGCGTAACCCAGCGGTAACCAACCTGTTTCTGCAATACAAAATGCAGCTCCTGCGCAAATTGCTGCAGCTCGCTGACATCCTGCGGATGAGCAACAACCAGGCTGCCACGTTGTGAAAATAAAGGTGTTAACGGTGGGTGATGTAACTCGCTGAGCCACTGCGGCCATTGGCGCAACGCGAACAGCCCCATTTCATAAACAGCATATTCAGACACCACGGCTTCGCTCAATGGCGAAATCATACCGGCAGCGGTGAAAGCTGCAGCCGGCGAGGGCGACAATGCGCCGGCTTCATAGAGCGTTACGCGCGCACCGGCGCGCAGCAATCGCCAGGCAAGTAAACGCCCGAGTAAGCCGGCCCCGGCAATGGCAATGGAATCGGGTTGTTTGCTGTTCACAAGGTCTCGATATGAGTACGAATGACAAGAGTGATCAGATGGCGGAGCGGGAAGGGAGCAAAGCAACACCTTGTTCCCTCCGCAGGTATCAACCTGATCAGGTTCAACGGGTTCGGCCGTACCGATCTCAGCCTCCGTATGTTCACAATGAACACCGAGGCGCCCCGACAAGCGCGTTCAATATACTTGGGTGATGCACGAGCTGCAACGAACAAACCGGATCAGGAAAGAATTTTTTCGACCCGACAGTGCAACTCTCCCTCCGCCAGGCGAGCGTTGATGCTGTCTCCCGGCTCAACCTGGCTGCTGTTGGTGATGACTTTGTGATGTGAATCCGTCGCGATGGCATAACCCCGCTGTAAGGTGTTCAGCGGGCTCACGGTTTGCAGCAGGCGCGCTGCTTCCGCCAGCCGTTGTTGCTGCGCCCGTAAATGGCGCTGCATATTTTTTACCAGGGTGGCGTGATGCTGCGACACTTGCTGGTTGAGCTGATTGATACGCAACTTGGGCTGTAAGGGTTTTTGGCGCAATACCAGCGTATTCAGGCGCGTATGGCAGCGCAGCAGCTGATGATCCACGGCGCGCACCAGGCGTAACTCCAGTCCATCAAGCCGCTGGGCTTGCTGCTGTAGTCGTTCGCCGGGGTGGCGCAGGCGAGTGCGTAGCCATTCCAGCCGTTGCTTGAATGATTGCAGCTTACGTTCAATGGCTTCCTGCAGGAGAATTTCATAGCCAGCGAAAGTTTCAAGCCAGTCTTCGGCATCGGGCACCAGTAATTCGGCGGCGGCGGAGGGCGTTGGCGCGCGCAGGTCAGCAACAAAATCCGCGATCGTAAAATCGACTTCGTGACCTACAGCGCTCACGATGGGCAGTTCACTGGCATGTATCGCGCGCGCGACGCTTTCTTCGTTAAAGGGCCACAGGTCTTCCAGCGAGCCGCCGCCACGAGCCAGGATAACCACATCAAACAGTCCGGCCCGGTTGGCCAAGTCAATGGCGCGCACAATCTGTGGCGCCGCTTCCTTGCCTTGAACCGCCACCGGTATCACCGTAACCGGAATGGCAGGAAAACGGCGGTTGAGCACACTGAGCACGTCGCGAATGGCCGCGCCGGTGGGGGAAGTAATCACGGCAATGTGTTTCGGCAGTGACGGCAGAGGCTGTTTATAGGCATCATCGAACAGGCCTTCGTTGGCCAGCTTCAGCTTTAGCGCCTCGAACGCTCGCTGCAAGGCCCCGAAACCGGCTTCTTCCATATGTTCGACGATCAACTGATAATCGCCGCGCCCTTCGTACAAGCTGACGCGTGCCCGTATCAGCACTTGTTGCCCCTGGCGGGGCGCAAAACGAACCAGCATATTGCGGTTGCGGAACATGGCGCAACGAACCTGGGCCTGTTCGTCTTTCAGGGTGAAGTACCAATGGCCCGAAGAGGGCTGGGACACGTTGGATAATTCCCCCTCCACCCACAGGAGGGGCAAGTGAGTTTCCAGCAACTGTTTCGCCTTGCGATTCAGCTGGCTGACGGAGAGCACGTCGCGATCTGTGCTGCTGGTGAAGATATCAGAGGTAAGCATGGCGGCTATTCTAGGCGATGATCGCGGATAACTGCCACCATCCCGGTGGGCAGCTCAGATAAAAAATGACGCAATATCAGTGGTTTGACCCCATGCCACCACACAACATCTGGTAGCCACTGGTTTACCCTGTTCGTCTGAACAGCTATAATTTCGCGTTTATTTACTCTCTGAACAGAGGTTGGTTGGTATGTTGCGAATTGCTGAAGAAGCCCTCACGTTTGATGATGTTCTGCTGGTGCCCGGTTATTCCGACGTCACCCCGAAAGACGTGTCGCTCAAGACCCAGTTGACCCGTGGTATTCAGCTCAATATCCCATTGATTTCCGCCGCCATGGATACCGTAACCGAAGCCCGTCTGGCGATTGCCATCGCGCAGGAAGGGGGGATCGGTATCATTCACAAGAGCATGAGCATAGAACAGCAAGCGCTGGAAGTGCGTGCCGTCAAGAAGTTTGAAGCCGGTGTTGTTAAAGACCCGATTACCATTGATTCCAAAGCGACTATCCGCGATTTGCATGCCCTGACCCGTAAGAACAATATCTCCGGTGTGCCCGTGCTGGATAACGGCGATTTGGTGGGCATTGTCACCGGTCGTGATGTGCGTTTTGAAAGCAATCTGGATGCGCAGGTTTCCAGCATCATGACGCCTAAGGCGCAACTGGTTACCGTTAAGGAAGGTGCCGGTGCTGATGAAGTTCGCAGCTTGCTGCACAAACATCGCATCGAAAAAGTGCTGGTGGTAAATGAAAAATTCGAATTGCGCGGGCTGATCACCGTCAAGGATATCAATAAAGCCGAACGTTACCCCAATGCCTGTAAAGACCCGGAAGGGCGTCTGCGCGTCGGTGCCAGTGTAGGCACAAGCCCTGACACCGATGAACGCGTTGCAGCGTTGGTTGAAGCTGGCGTGGATGTGTTGGTCGTGGACACCGCTCACGGTCATTCCAAGAATGTGCTGGATCGAGTGCGCAGCATCAAAAACAAATACCCCCACGTGCAGGTTATCGGCGGCAATATTGCCACCGGCGCGGCAGCCAAGGCGCTGGTAGAGGCTGGCGCCGATGCGGTCAAGGTGGGCATCGGTCCGGGCTCTATTTGTACAACGCGCATCGTAAGTGGTGTGGGTGTGCCCCAGGTATCCGCTATCGCCAATGTGGTGGCTGCATTGAAAGGTACTGATGTGCCGGTTATTGCCGACGGTGGAATCCGTTATTCCGGTGATATTTCCAAAGCCATTGTGGCCGGTGCCCACGCTGTCATGATGGGTTCCATGTTTGCCGGTACGGAAGAAGCGCCCGGTGAAGTCGAACTGTTTCAGGGGCGGACTTACAAAGCCTACCGTGGTATGGGTTCCTTAGGTGCCATGGCAAAAACCCAGGGCTCCAGTGACCGCTACTTCCAGGATGCCAGTCAGGGCGCCGAGAAACTGGTACCGGAAGGTATCGAAGGACGGGTTCCCTACAAAGGTTCACTGACGGTTATTGTGCACCAGATGATGGGTGGCCTGCGTTCTTCCATGGGCTATACCGGCTGCAAAAACATTGACGAGATGCGCACCAGACCCGAGTTCGTCCGGGTAACTGCAGCGGGCATGGGCGAAAGTCACGTACACGATGTGCAAATAACCAAAGAGGCACCGAATTATCCGGTCGGTGGCCACTAAACAACAGGATGACATTCGGGCGGCTTGGCCGCCCGAATGATTTTTACCGCAAAAGAATTGTTTTTGACTCTTTCATCAGTGGAACCTTCATGACTCAGGATATACACGCACAACGCATTCTTATTCTTGATTTCGGCTCACAATACACGCAGCTGATTGCTCGTCGCGTGCGTGAGATCGGTGTTTATTCAGAGATCCGCGCCTACGACATGAGCGAAGCCGAGATTCGTGAATTCAATCCACGCGGCATTATCCTGGCGGGTGGGCCCGAGTCAGTGACAGCGGACAAATCTCCGCGCGCGCCCGAGATTGTTTTTTCATACGGTGTACCCGTATTAGGTATTTGCTACGGTATGCAAACCATGGCTGAACAGCTTGGTGGTTCAGTGGAATCATCCAACCTGCGCGAGTTCGGTTATGCCCAGGTAAAAGTTCACGGTGATGCTGCCTTGTTTAAAGACATCAAGGATCATGTTGATCACGATGGCAGCGCCTTGCTCGATGTGTGGATGAGTCACGGTGATAAAGTCAAACAGTTACCGGCCGGTTTCAGCATCATGGCATCGACTCCTTCATGTCCGATCGCTGGTATGTATTCTGCCGAGAAAAATTTTTACGGTGTGCAATTCCATCCTGAAGTCACGCACACCTTGCAAGGCAAGCGTATCTTCGAACATTTCATCTTCAATCTTTGTGCCTGCGAGGCGTTGTGGACTCCGGCCAACATTGTTGAAGATGCCATTAAGCGCGTGCGCGAACAGGTTGGTACTGACAAGGTGCTGTTGGGATTGTCTGGTGGCGTAGACTCGTCTGTGGTTGCTGCTTTGCTGCATAAGGCTATCGGGAACCAATTGACCTGCGTCTTTGTCGACAATGGACTTTTGCGCAAAGATGAAGGCGATCAAGTCATGGATATGTTCGCCAAAAATATGGGCGTGCGTGTGATTCGTGCCGACGCCGAAGAATTATTTTTAGGCAAATTGCAGGGCATCAGTGACCCGGAGAAGAAACGTAAGGTTATCGGCAATACGTTTATTGAAGTATTTGATACCGAAGCAACCAAGTTGCAAGATGTTAAATGGCTCGCGCAAGGCACGATTTACCCGGACGTTATCGAATCTGCTGCGGCCAAAACCGGTAAGGCCCATGTCATTAAGTCCCACCATAACGTGGGCGGCCTGCCTGACGATATGGCTTTTGAGTTAGTAGAGCCACTGCGTGAATTATTTAAAGACGAAGTGCGCGCAATCGGTCTCGAATTGGGATTGCCCTACGATATGGTGTACCGCCATCCATTTCCCGGGCCAGGCTTGGGCGTTCGAATCCTCGGTGAAGTGAAAAAAGAATATGCCGATATCCTGCGTGAAGCAGATGCGATTTTTCTGGAAGAATTGCGCGCGGCAGATTGGTATCACAAAACCAGCCAGGCGTTTGCAGTATTCTTGCCTGTGAAATCCGTGGGCGTTGTCGGAGACGGTCGACGTTACGAGTGGGTTGTGGCGCTGCGCGCTGTAGAGACAGTCGATTTTATGACGGCTCGCTGGGCGCACTTACCTTATGATTTGCTGGAAAAAGTGTCCAACCGTATCATCAATGAGATCTCCGGTATTTCGCGGGTGACCTACGATGTATCGAGCAAACCGCCGGCAACGATTGAATGGGAATAACACAGGCTATTTCCTGACACTCTATGCCTGAACATTTTGGTGCTCAATGTCTATTCTCTGTGAGGCTATACGCTTCTTTATGACAATATGTTCCGTCAAGCAGCTGGTTCGTTTGGTGTTGTTTTCTGCGCTGTTTTGTTCTGCGTTGTCAACCGCGCAAACCGATCAAGAAAATAATCTTGAATCCGAGGTAGAACTGGTTGATGCGGAGGATAGCGCTTCCGCATCGTCACAACCCTTGCCCAAAGCAGAAAGTATTAATCTCGGTGAAGTGATTCCGGAATTGCAACCACCTAAGGTGGTTGCAGCGTCATCAGAAGAATCTTCATCATCAATGTCCGCTTCGTCAGCTTCATTATCGTCGACATCCTTTGCAGCCTCCTCTTCCTCCTCATTGCCGCTTGAATTAACGGAGCAAACATCAGCGTCGTCTGTTGCTGATGGCATTGCTACAGTAGATGCCGGTTCTGTGGCAAGTGAGGCAGTTTCTTCAACAGCCATTGAGGTCGCGCCCGATGTTGAAGCTATACCTGAAGAAGAGCCGGTGATTTTGTCCAAATTTATTTTGGGTGTTGAAGTTCCCCCGAATACTTCCTCGCGGTTGGTGTGGATGCCGGAAGAGCAGCTCAGTGGTTTTGCAGAGCAGACGCCCGTGCTGATTGTTAACGGTGCAAACCCGGGAAAAACGCTTTGCCTGACGGCTGCCGTCCACGGTGACGAGCTTAACGGTATTGAAATGATTCGACGCATTATGTACAACCTTGAATCGGATAAATTATCTGGAACCGTGATTGGTGTACCGGTGGTCAACCTGATGGGGTTCCGCCGCAATTCCCGTTATCTACCTGATCGTCGTGACCTTAATCGTTATTTTCCTGGCAATACCAAAGGCAGTTCTGCTTCACGAATCGCACACTCATTTTTTTCCCAGGTTATCCGCCATTGCGATGCCCTGGTTGACATCCATACCGGATCATTTCATCGCACCAACCTGACACAATTGCGCGCGGATTTATCCGATGAAAAAGTTGCGGCCCTGGCGCAGAATTTCGGCACCATCGCCGTGTTGAACAGCCGTGGTAACTATGGCTCCTTACGGGCTGCGGCAGTGAGATTTGGCGTTCCCTCTGTCACGATGGAAGCCGGCGAACCTATGCGAATGCAAAGCGAAGTGGTATCTGAAGGCGTGAAAGCTATCCAGGTGATGATGACCAAAACCGGTATGTACGGTAAAGCGAGCAAGTGGTACAAACCGGCACCGGTTTACTACAAATCTACCTGGGTGCGCGTCAACCAAAGTGGCATTCTTTTCAGCCAGGCGCCGCTAGGAAAACGTGTAATGCCGGGAGAAGTTCTGGGTACCGTTACGGACCCCATCACCAACGCACGCAGTGACGTCGTTTCGCCTTATCGTGGGCGTATTCTTGGCATGGCATTGGATCAAGTGGTACTGCCCGGTTTTGCGGCTTACCATATCGGCATTCAAACCCCTGAAGCGATCCTCATTGAGGAAGGCCAGATGGAAGATGAGGATGGTGATGATGCCGAGGTAGAACCGGTGGCTGAAGGCATGCAGGATAGTACAGCAACGAAACCCCAGGACAGCCTTGAGGATTAATGCTCAAGAATTACGAAGGCTGAAAGCAAATCGTTATTGCATACCCAGGACGGTTTTCCATTCCTTCGGGGTGACGGGTTGAATCGACAGTCGCCCCTGTCTCAGTAATACCATATCGATCAGTTGCGGCTGTTGTTTGATCTCTGACAACAAGATGACGCGTGAAAATTTTTCTTGTAAACAAATATCGACAGAAAACCAACGCGGTAAATCCGGGCTGGCTTTGGGATCATAATAGTCGCTCTCGGGATTAAATTGTGTCGGATCAGCATAAGCGGTTTTCACGACGCGCGCTGTACCCACAATACCAATCTGTTTGCAGTGGCTGTGGTAAAGCAGCACCTCATCATCCCGGGCAACCTGGTCGCGCAAAAAATTGCGCGCTTGATAATTGCGAATCCCATCCCAGCGTCCGGTTTGCTTTTTTTCTGCTGCCAGATGGTCAATTCCATAAACGTCAGGTTCTGCTTTAAACAGCCAATACTGTTTCATGGTTATTCTTCCTGTGAGGCGGGCTGGTCCGGTGAAGGAGGCAGGTCATTCCACACGCTTAAACGTTCGGCAATGGCATCGTTGACTAAAGTTAAACCAATACGCCGTTTTTCTATATCAACATCAGCTACCATGACAGAAACTGATTGGTCGAGGCGATAGGTTTTATCTCCAGCCGTGAGGCAAAAGCGGCGCGCATCCAATGAAGTTTTTATGTTGTTGTCTTTATCAGCCAGGGTAACGAATCCTTCAACGCCTAAATCTTCCAGACGAACACCAACGCCCACCGAATTTACCTGCGTGATAGTGCCGCTGTGAACGCTGCCGATATGCTGCGTCATAAATTGACAAATCAGCCACAGCTCGATTTGTCGACAGGCTTGCCTGCCTTTGGATAGTTGTTCTTGCAGCTGTTCTGTTAACTTTCCATCAACGCTAACCGGTGGTTGGTTGCTCAGAATACGTTTGATGGCGAAGTGATTAAACAGATCATTGTAACGGCGGATAGGTGATGTCACGGTGGCATAAGCCGGAAAGCCCAGGCCGAAATGACCGAGAGGATCGAAAGAGAGTGCGCCAGCTTGTAATAACCGTTGCAGTATTGCCAACAAGGGCGCATTTTTGTCCTGATGTTCAGGATTGAGTCGCAGGTCTTTGAACAATCGCTGAAAATTATCAAGGCGAGTTAAGTCACCCGGTTCAACGTCTGGCCTGTCCTCCTGGATCAAACTTAGAGCATCATCCAGGCGCTCGGTGCGAAAGCCGACATGGCTGGAAAAAATGCCATAACCCGGATGTTGTAAAAATAATTCTCCCGCACAGATATTGGTCGCCAACATGGCTTCCTCTACGACACGGTGAGCAATATTGCGATCTCTCTTTTCCACACGCTCAATTTTTTTCTGTTCGTTAAGGATGTAAAAATAATCGGCTCGCTCTTCCATGACCAACGCGTGTTCTGCACGGTATTGAATACGCGCCAGGGCAAATTTATGCAACTCCTGCAGCATGTGTTGCGTATCTGCTGGTATGTCGGTTGCCAAAGACTCGGATGCATTTGCAGGCGCGAGTAACTCATAAACACTTTGGTAGCTGAGCTTATTGCGCGAACAGATAACAGCTTCAATAAATTCATAACCGGTAATCGAACCCTGGCTATTAACCTGCATACGACAAACCAGTGTAGGCCGTTCTTTTTCCGGTACCAATGAATAGGTGTCATGAGAAAGTTCGGTGGGCAACATGGTAATCGTTTGACCGAGCAGGTAAACCGTACTGGCGCGCTCGCGGGCAGCTTTTTCCAAGGGGCTATCAGGCGTTATGTGGCGTGTGGGATCGGCGATAGCGGTATACACGATCCAGCCATCATTTTTCGGCTCGATATAAACCGCGTCGTCCATATCCCGCGTGGTTTCTGAGTCAATTGTCACGAAGTGCAGATGCGTCAGGTCTTCCTGTTGCGGTTCGCGCGTAAACGGTGCCCAATTAATTGACGAGGTCTGGCTTTGTGCTTCGGTAGTCCATTGTTCGGGTAATTGATATTTGGCGAGAATGTAGCGACTTTCTATGCCGGGCTCTTCCGGTCTGCCAATGCGCTGGATAACACGAACTTGCGCTTTACCTTCATTGTTAAATGGATGCTTGATGACCGCGCATTGAATCAAATCACCTTCGGTGCATTTGTTTCGTTCCTGGGGGGGAATAAATAACCAGCGATTAAACTGGGGCAAGTCCGGCTCAACAAAATGGCCATTTCCCTTGCAAACGTAACGACCCACAAATTCGCGGAGCGAGCTGCTGATAAGTTTTTCCAAGCGTGCATCTAATTGGTTTTTATCGTTGGTTTTAAGCTCGACTTCAACGCGATCATCCGGTAATACACGCTGCATTTGTTCGGGATCGAGGAATGCTTCCCGCCCGTCATCCAGTTTGACAAAACCGAAGCGCTTGGGTGTGGCACGTACAACACCTTGATAAACCTGGCGCTGTTCACGGATAGTATTTTTTAGCTGGGAAAGCTGTTGCAGGGCATCTTTATTGAGCATGGAACCGTTACTAATGAGGGTAAAAGAAGCGCAGATGATAACAGGATTTGAGGCGATTGCCATGAAGAGGTCGCCCCCATGCTGACCTTTGGTGATTCGATAAGTAACTGTTGTTCCCGGGTGCATGGTTTTTGCACATAGAGACTCCGAACCTGTTCGCTTCTTTGCCGGTCACAGTAGAGTCATTTTTGGTGTTTAATGTGGATTCCCACGCATCGTATGGAGAGCAGATTATGTTATCCCTCGCTAATCCGGTTTTGCTACAGCACCAGCTTTTTATCAATGGGCACTGGTGTGATGCGGACGATGGCCGCACACTCACGGTGAAGAATCCGGTTGATGATTCCCGATTGGTGGATGTTGCAAATGCCGGGGTTGCCGAAACCCGACGCGCAATTGATGCGGCAGCGGCGGCATTTCCCGAATGGCAGGCCACCACAGGCAAAGAGCGCAGCCAGTTGATGCGTCGCTGGTTTGATCTGGTAATGGAAAATCAGGATGACCTGGCTCTGCTGCTGACTTCTGAACAGGGGAAACCGCTCGCAGAAGCGCGCGGCGAGATTGCTTACGGGGCGAGCTATATTGAATGGTTCGCTGAAGAGGCCAAACGATTGAATGGCGATGTGATTATGTCTCCAGCGATAGACAAACGTATGTTTGCTATCAAGCAAGCGGTGGGCGTCGTCGCGGCTATTACGCCGTGGAATTTCCCCAACGCTATGCTTGCGCGAAAACTTGCACCCGCCTTGGCGGCAGGTTGTACCGTTGTTGCCAAACCGGCGTCGCATACACCTTTATCAGCGCTCGCGCTCGCGGCATTAGCGAGCGAGGCGGGTATACCGGCGGGGGTGATTAACGTCCTGGTTGGGGATGATGCAAAAGCCATTGGCCACCAGTTGAGTACCCATGAGAAGGTACGCAAAATCACTTTCACTGGCTCTACCGAGGTTGGTCGGACCTTGATGGAACAAGCTGCATCGACGGTAAAGAAAGTGACGATGGAATTAGGTGGTAACGCGCCCTTTATTGTGTTTGATGACGCGGACCTTGATGAGGCTGTTAAAGGCGCAATTGCTTCCAAATTTCGCAATGCCGGCCAAACCTGTGTCTGTGCAAATCGTTTTTATGTTCACGCTAACATCTACAACAAATTCACGGAAAAATTAATGGCGGCGGTAGAGCAATTGAAACTGGGTAATGGTGTAGATGACGGTGTTGATATTGGTCCACTGATTTCGCCGGCGGCGGTTGAAAAGGTTGAGGAATTGTTAGCGGACGCCGTTGAGCGCGGAGCAAAAATCATACTGGGCGGTCAACGCTTGTCCGCTGCATCGCAATTTTTTTTACCCACGATTTTGACAGAAGTCGCACCGGATTCTCGTTTATGTTGTGAGGAAATTTTCGGTCCCGTGGCTCCCTTGATTGCGTTTCAATCGGAGAAGGAGGTTATTAAACTAGCCAACAATACCGAATTTGGCTTGGCCGCTTATTTTTATACTCGCGATCCTGCGCGCATCTGGCGTGTTGCTGAACAACTGGAGACGGGCATGGTGGGCATTAATGAAGGTATGATTTCCAGCGAGGCGGCGCCCTTTGGCGGCATTAAACAATCCGGTATGGGACGGGAAGGTTCTCAGCGCGGGATCGAGGATTACCTCAATATCAAATATCTCTGCCAGGGAGTATGAATAAAAAATGAATGCCTATTCAGAAAAATGATACGCATTCTCACTACTCAATCGTATGAAAAAATGCTGATTAACATTAGGGTTGTTATTTAGAAAAAATTATACATCTCGATCTTTTTCCGCTTTTTGGAATAATTTTCATGCGCTCTTAACCGCCACCCATTAGCTGTACTACACTCTATAGGTTGATGGCGCATAAATTATGTTCGTCTGTGACGTATCTACAACAAAAATTATTTCATGAAGGTGATTGAAATGACAGCCTGGTACCAGAACATCAGCTTCCGTTGGAAGCTGGGTATTCCTTTGATGTTGCTCGTCCTGTTATTCCTCTACATGGGCATTTTCTCCGTCAGGTCCAGTAATACATTGGCAGACAATGCGGAGACGCTTGCTAAAATCAATTTGCCCGAGATCCAATTATTGATGCAGGCTGACCGGGATTTATACCAGGCACTTACCGCTGAACGGGCCTTGTTTGTCGGACATCTTTCGGCGCAGGAACGACAGGCACTGATTGTGGAACACGCTGAGAATATTCAGCAAACCCATGACCGTATCCTGGAATCCTTCGCGCTATCCAACACTTCAACTGACCAGGAAAAGCGTGAGTTTTTGCAGTATCTTGAAGGGTGGAAACGCATCACAGATGATATTGTCAGTCGTGCTGATACCGATGATCCAATGGAGCGAGAGGCACAACTTGAGCGTTCCTTCGGCGAAGGTTTTGAGGCCTATTCCACGCTCCGCAATTTTATCGATGTAGTCGGAGAGCGCCGCTTGAAACACGTTGATAATTTTACGATTGAAATTGACGAAGATCGTCAATTTATCGCTTCTAAATTGATGTCGTTGGTGGTGGTCGGCACACTGGTAGCTTTGGCAGTAGCATGGTTTTTACCCCTTGTTGTTACCGTACCTTTACGCATGATCAGTGACCGTATTCAGAATATTGCGCAAGGTGATGGTGATTTGACCATTCGCATCAATATCAAGCGTGAAGATGAGTTGGGTCAGTTGGCAGGCCATGTCAACCGCTTCATGGAAAAGCTACAAAGCCTGATTACCGACATTCGCCGCAATACCGACGATGTATCCGGTTCCGCTGAAACCTTGCTGGAAGTTTCCAGCAGCAGCCAAAAAGCGGCGGATGAACAATGTCATGCTATTACGATGGTTGTTGCTGCTGTGAATGAATTGACGGTTGCCATTCAGGAGGTTGCACGCAACACCGGTAATACCGCGCAGAATGCAAAAAATGCTAACCAGATTACTGATCAGGGGCAGGAGCGTATTCATCTCGCAGTGGAGCGGGTGCAGGGACTCTCAACCAGGATCAGCCAGACCGCCGACATCATGGTGCGTCTGGAGGGTGAAGCAAAAAATGTGACTTCGGTGATTGATGTAATTCGCGGCATCGCAGAGCAAACTAACTTGCTCGCGCTTAACGCTGCCATTGAGGCAGCTCGTGCCGGAGAACAGGGCAGGGGTTTTGCCGTAGTGGCGGATGAAGTGCGTACACTGGCCAGCCGTACGCAAAAGTCTACAGAAGATATCCAGGGCATGTTGAGCCAATTGCAAAGTGGTGTACAGCGCGCGGTGGAAGCGATGAATGCCAGCACAGCAATGACCAACGAAGCTGTGGGATCTGCCAGCGAGGCTGGGGAATCTCTGGCAGGTATCGGTTCAGCGGTGCAGAATATTACCAACATGGCAATTCAGATTGCGACGGCAGCAGAAGAACAAAGCACGGTAACGGCGGAGATCGATAAGAATCTGGTGGAGATTAACCAACTTGCGATGACCACATCGGAAGATGCCACCAAGACGGCCAACGCCAGCCAACGGCTTAATCAATTGTCTTCCAGTTTGCGGCAGTTGCTGGGGAATTTTCGTGTGTGATGAGTGCGAATTTAATTTTCAGAGGTTACGGTGAACGTCTTCAGTACTAATCTGATCTTGATCGGCATGCCGGGCGCAGGCAAAAGCACGATTGGTCTTTTGCTGGCCAAAGAGTTAGCCAAAAATTTTATCGATACCGATATTCTGATTCAGTTGCGCGAAGAAAAAACTTTGCAGGATATTTTGCATCAACACGGTTACCAGCGCTTACGTGATATCGAAGAAGAAATTCTTTTGTCGGTAAAGTGCTCCAACCACATCATCGCTACGGGTGGCAGTGCAGTCTACAGTGAAGCGGGGATGAAACATCTGAACAGTTTCGGTCCGGTTATTTTTCTGGATGTTCCGCTGGATGTACTACAGCAGCGAATCCACAACTTTGATACTCGCGGTATTGCGCGGCGGCCTGGTCAGAGTTTTCTTGAGTTGTTTGAAGAGCGCCGCGCGTTGTATCAACGGTTTGCGAATATAACGATTTCCTGCGGAGACAAAACCCAGGATCAGATCCTGCAAGAAATTATCTACGAAGAAGCCGAAGCCTTTGCCGAGATGGATGCCTGAGCTACTCAACTGAAACGGGAGTGCGGAACTCCCGGGATGCTTACTTAACTTCACTTTTCTTGTTTTCCTTTCCCTTTATCACACCTGTTCTCTCTCCTCACTTTGATTTATTCTCCTTTACGCTTTAAATCGGTATCTATTAAAACTTCCAATAAGGGGTAAAACCTGTGACAAGAAAATATTCCAGGGCAATGGTTA
>CAMPIG010000024.1 GCA_946886255.1 uncultured Cellvibrio sp.
GGCTTGCCATTCCCTGGCAGCGCAACAGCGGCGATATTGATTTATACCTGCAAATTGGTGCGCGCCAGATTGCTGCCGAGCATTATCCAAAATACACACCGGCGGTCGTACCGCAAAACCTGTTGTCCTGGTTAAAGCAGAGTATTGGTGAGCACAACAACGGCACGGTTAATGAAGTGGGCTTTGTCTATCGCGGCACGCTGAATACCAAAAATACGATGGCGCGCAGCCATCAGTTATACCTCGATATCCATAATGCCGAATTGAATTACCAGGAAGGTTGGCCACCGTTGCGTGATCTGCGTGGACGCTTGTTGGTCAACGACAATTGTGTCGATGCCAGTGTGCTCGAAGGCAAGGTCTACAGCAGCCACCTGCAACAGACCCATGTGCAGTCGCGCCCTCGCCTCAACGGACAGGGCTCGCTATTGCGTGTAAAGGGCACCATCACCGGTATGGCGAGCGATGGCTTGCGGGCATTACGCGAAGGCCGGTTGCGCCACTATATCGGGGGCACGATGGATCACTGGGACTTGAGTGGTGACATGGAGGCGCGGCTCGATATCGCCGTCCCCCTTGGCGGCTCAGGCGAAGGCGCTTACCAGCGTGTCGATGTTGACCTGGATGTGCCGATCTTTAATTTGCCGGATTACGAACTGGAGGTGGAAGATGTGCACGGGCGTATCAGTTATTCGAGTCGAAAAGGGTTAAGCAGCCGCAACCTGACCGGGCGCTT
The DNA here is from genome assembly GCA_946886255.1 of uncultured Cellvibrio sp. The sequence goes on from CAMPIG010000024.1 coordinate 737, forward strand.
GTTTGACGAACCTGTGCGCGTCAGCCTCGGCAGTGTTGATAATGCCACCGGGAGAAAGACACTGATTGAAGTCAAGGGAGCAGTTAAACACCAACGTCTGGCGGAGTGGAGCAGGCGTCCTGAGTTGTTGTTCCTTGATGGCAAGATTCCCTATAACGCCCGTGTTGAAGTTATTCATCGCCCGGTTGAACAGACAAAGGAGACTGGCGAAGAAGCACCTGTAGAGGATCAACCTCGGATTGCTGCCTCAACGGCAGATCGCCGTCTCGCCAATATTCTGGTGAACACAAGTTTGGAGGGGGTGGCGGTAGATTTGCCTGCGCCCTACGGTAAAGCTCCCGAGGAACAACGGGCCTTGGCGGTAAACCTGCATATCCACCAACGCACTTCACTGATAGACATGAAGTACGCTATGCCGGGTATTGATGTCGTCGTAAGCATCGACTCTGATACGCCTGTTGAGAAAAACAACGCGATTCCTGATCACGCCGTACAAACCTTGCTCAAATTGCAACGCGACGGAAACCGGCTGCTTAACGCTAATGTCGCTCTTGCGCAACCGGCATCGCTGCCCGCAGAACCGCGCTTTTTACTCAAGGGTTATTTGCCTGAATTTAATCTGGAACAGTGGCAAAGTGTGCTGGAACGCTATCAACGCTACACCGATCAGATCGTGCCTAAAACCACAGTGGCGAGTGCGGAATCAAGCCCGCTTGACCCTCAATCGGAGAACGTTCAAGTCAGCGCGCCGTCAATGGAAAAAACCGACCCGACACACATTGCCGGGTTACCCTTCCTGGCCGACATCACCTTGGGTAAACACGATCTTGGTCCTGTGTCTTTGGAAAATCTGGCCTTGGAAATTCAGCCGCGCGCTGATGCCTGGCATATGGAATTTAGCAATCCGATGGTATCCGGTCATGTGCGTTTGCCGGAAGATGAAAACCTGCCTATTACTGTGGATTTGAAATACCTGCACCTGGCGCGTTCCATGTTGGGCGAATCAGCGGATGATCTGGACAGCATTGAGGCAGAATTCGATCCGCGCAGTCTTCCCCGCGCTGATATCAGCGTCGCAGAATTGCATTACGAAAACAGCAATTACGGCAATTGGTCGGTGCAACTGCGCCCCAATGAACAGGGTACGGTATTCGATAATATTCGCGGCAATATTCGTGGTATTACCGTCAGCGGATTGCCCACGGAAACAAACAACAATCCGGCAGGTGCACAGTTAATTTGGCAGAAAGGAACTAATGGCGCACGCACGCGTTTCGTCGGTTTGCTGAGTGCCGGTGATATCGCCGATGTGATGCGCCAATGGGGAAAGCCGGACATCATCGAGAGCACCACTGCACGGTATGAGGTCGATTTATCCTGGCCCGGCCCACCGCACCAAGTGGGCTTGAAGCGGCTTGAAGGGCAGGTGAATCTGTTAATGGAAAATGGCCGCTTCAAACGTAATCCCAGTGTGGGCAGCGATGGTTTTTTACGGCTGGTGGCGCTGGTCAATTTCGATACCCTGGCGCGTCGTCTGCGAATGGATTTTTCGGATCTTTATAAAAGCGGTCTCGCCTATGATGAGCTGCGTGGCAGTGTGAACTTTGAGGCGGGTAAATTAATTTTTACCGAACCCTTACAGATGAGCAGCCCGTCGAGCAAGTTACAAATGGCCGGCAGTATTAATCTGGTGGATGAGACCATCGATTCCCGTCTGGTTGCCACATTGCCGGTTGCGGGTAATCTGACTTTTCTCGCGGCATTGGCGACCGGGCTTCCGGCTGCCGCCGGTGTGTATGTTGTCAGTAAAATCTTTAAAAAGCAGGTGGACCAAGCTACCAGTATCAGTTATCGCATTCGTGGCAGTTGGGATGAGCCGGAGATGAAATTCGATCGCCTGTTCGAAAGTGAAACCAGCTTGCGCAACAGTGTGAGCGAAAGTGGCGAGCCGGTGTCTGACACACCGCAGGATGATGCCGGGCAACAGGAACTTTCGGCACCGGATAAACACGCCCCCTCGCCGTGATCTTTGATAAATCCTCCTTCGCAGTACAACATTTAATGGCTCACATCATTGGAGAATAAGCCATGTTGATTCGTCAGGAACGACACACCGATATCGACACCATCTTTCGTATAACCCAGGCGGCGTTTGAAGACCATCCCTTCAGTGACCATAAAGAACAATTGATCGTTAACGCCCTGCGTGCAGCCAAAGCCATGACCTTGTCGCTCGTTGCGCAATGGGATGGCGAAGAAGTCGTAGGCCATGTGGCCTTTTCACCGGTTGAGATATCGGATGGAGGGGAGCATTGGTATGGACTGGGGCCAGTGTCCGTCGCCCCTGCATATCAACGGCGCGGTATTGGCAAAGCGCTTATCCAGCATGGTTTGCAATATTTGCAAGACGCCGGTGCACGAGGTTGTGTTGTGATGGGTGATCCGGATTACTATCAATATTTTGGTTTCAGGCATTTGCCGGAACTGGTTTATCAGGATGTTCCGGCTGAGTATTTTCTTGCTTTAGCGTTTTGCCAGCCAACCCCACAAGGATTTGTGGCCTACCATCCGGCTTTTTTTGTGCAAGAATGAAGCGAAGCCTGCTCCTGAATTATCAGTGATCATGGGCTTCCATTTGCTCGCGGATATAACGAAATAATTTGCGCGCACTGGCAGGTGGTTTGTTCTCTGCCGTTTCTTTTTGAGCAACGCGGATCAATTGACGCAGATGTTGCACATCCACGGCGGGGTGCAGTTGGATAAATTCCTGTAACGCCTGATTGTCACCACCAATCAATAAATCCCTGTATCGCTCTACCTGATGCTGACGGTGAATATAGCGATCACTTTTACTTTGCAATAGATCATAAGCCTGTTGAATCGCAACGTGATCGGTGGTACGCATCAATTTGCCGATATATTGTAAATGCCGGCGTCGCGCTTCGCGGTGAACCATCTGACGAGCTTCGAGGATGGCTTCCATCAGCTTGGGTTCGATGGGAATCTGGGCCAATTGGTTATCGTTTAACTCCACCAGCTTTTCACCCAGCTCTTGCAGCGCGGTCATCTCGCGCTTGGCTTGCGACTTGCTGCGGATGTAGTCGTCGGGGTTGATGTCGTCGTATGAATAAACCATGGTGTTGCCAATCTGCGATGGGTATGTAAAAGAGCGGCTAGGTTAGGTAAAAGTCAGGCAAATAACAACCGGAATCTGCGGTGGTTTGCCGGGACTTATTCATCTTCCTCGAAGCGTTGGGTGATCAGGGTAAGGATAGCCTCCATCGCACAGGCTTCATCATGACCATCGGCTTGAACCTCAATGTCAGTGCCCTGGGTGGCAGCCAGGAGCATTAACGACATAACGCTTTTGGCATCGACCCAATGATTTTCACAGGTCGTCGAGGCAACGCGCACCTGGATGCGTGCCTTGAACGGCGTTGCTGTGGTTACCAGCTTGGCGGCCGCACGGGCATGCAAGCCGCGTTTGTTGATGATGGTCACTCGTTCGATGAGCATAAAAAGACATCACGCTTTCTTGTGTTTATTGATGTCACGGTGCCTGACCTGTACATCGTTATAAAACCGGTTGAAATGTTTTTGCAAACGCTCGCTCAGATAAACCGAGCGATGCTGCCCGCCGGTGCAGCCGATGGCGATAGTGATATAACTGCGATTGTTGGCTTGGTAACGCGGTAGCCAGCGGGTGAGGTAACGCTCGATGTCTTCGTACATTTCCTCAACTGAATCCTGTTCTTCCAGAAAATCAATTACTTCCTGGTCTTTGCCGGTTAACGGACGCAGGTTGTGCTTCCAATGGGGATTAGGCAGGCAACGCGCATCAAATACCAGGTCGGCATTCACCGGGATGCCATGTTTAAAACCGAAAGATTCAAACAGGATCGCCATGTTGGATTCGCTACGACCAACGACTCGCTCTTTAACCAGATCGCGCAATTCGTGCAGGTTCAGATGGCTGGTATCCAGGACCAGGTCCGCCGCGTCGCGAATGGGCTCCAGCAGATTTTGTTCTTCGGTAATCGCTTCTTCCAGATTGGTGTTGGTATCGCTCAATGGATGTTTGCGCCGGGTTTCGCTGAAGCGCTGGATTAACACCGAAGGTTGCGCGTCGAGAAACAGTACGCGAAACGGCACATGAGCTTCTTTCAGGGTCTCAATCATCATCGGAAAAATATTGAGATCCTGCCACGCATTGCGCACATCAATACCGATAGCGAATTTCTGTGTGTCATCCTTATGAATCTGGATTTGTGCAACCAGCGCTGGCAGCAGGCTCACCGGCAGATTGTCGATACAGTTGAAGCCGACATCTTCCAGAACATGCAGTGCGGTACTCTTACCCGAGCCGGATAATCCACTCACAATCACTAAATGCATGGGCGTGTATTCCTGTGATTCATTTATCAGTTCGCCGAGAGTGTCGGGCTCGTGTTTCCCAAAGTTGCAAATCAATCCTTGCTGATGGCTATCTCATACAAGGTCACATCACTCACAGCGCTACGTAGGCGTTCGCGAAAATCGCTGTCATTGAGAGCGCCAGCCAAGGCTGCCAAATTTTGCAGGTGCTCGCCGTGGGCATTTTCCGGTACCAGCATGGCAAATAAAATATCCACTGGCTCAGAATCGATCGAATCAAAATCGATCGGTTGATTCAGTGTGATCAGTGCGCCGATGACACCATCGTAATTTTCCACCCGGCAATGCGGGATCGCAATGCCGTGACCGATGCCGGTGGAACCAAGTCGCTCTCGCGCAATCAGCCGACGAAATAAATCGTCGGCATCAATGGCGGGAATGTCTTGAGCGATGGTGTTGGCAAGAATTTCCAACACACGCTTTTTGCTGACACCTTCGATATCGCACAGGGTGCGACCCGGGGTGAGAAGAGATTGTATTTGCATAATGTATTAACGATGGCTGCGCATTTTTTCTTTGTGTTTAATTAATTGCCGATCGAGCTTGTCGGTCAGCAGGTCAATAGCGGCATAGAGATCTTCTGATGTCGCATCGGCGAATAAATCCTTACCGCTTACATGCACGGTGGCTTCCGCTTTTTGTTCCAGCTTGTCTACCGAGAGAATCACGTGAGTATTGGTAATGCGGTCGTGATGATTATTGAGTCGTTCGAGTTTATTGTTGACGTAGTCCTTGAGGGCGTCGGTAACTTCCAGGTGGTGACCGCTAATAGTAATTTGCATAGTACTTCCTCTTCGTTATGACAGTTGCTCAATCTTGCCTGGCGGCACGATTATTGATTCTGCATAGTGGTAGAACGCGTTCTGCACGTCCGGGTATTCATCAACCTGACCGTGGAGAAAAAGGATGTCATAGTAAACTTTTACGCTCATTAGACGGCGGGATATTCAATGATTCCCGGTATTTAGCAATGGTGCGACGCGCCACCTGAATGCCTTGTTCGGATAACATTTCGGTGATCTTGCTGTCGCTCAGGGGTTTCTTTGGATTTTCCGCACTCACCAGTTTCTTGATGATGGCACGAATGGCCGTAGAGGAGCATTCGCCGCCGCTATCTGTACTCACATGACTGGAAAAGAAATATTTAAGTTCAAAAATTCCCTGTGGAGTATGCATGTACTTTTGGGTAGTCACCCGCGAGATGGTGGATTCATGCATATCGACTATTTCGGCAATGTCATGCAGCACCAACGGCTTCATTGCCTCTGCGCCGTACTCAAGGAAGCCGCGCTGTTTTTCCACGATACAACTGGCGACTTTCAACAGGGTTTCGTTGCGGCTTTGCAAACTTTTGAGGAACCAGCGGGCTTCTTGCAGATTGTCTTTGAGAAAGGTGTTGTCGCTGCTCGAATCAGCCCGTTTCACCATGGAGGCGTAATCCGAATTGATTCTCAGGCGTGGGGCGATATCCGGATTTAATTCCACCACCCAGCGGCCATCACGTTTTTCCACAAACACATCCGGCACCACATACTCAGTGTCACCGGAGGCAATCATATCGCCCGGGCGCGGATTCAGACTCTGGATCAATGCTACGGCCTGGCCCAATTCGTTCTCTTTAAGCTTGGTTCGGCGCATTAACTGACGGTAATCGCGGCTGCCTAACAGTGGCAGATACTGCTTGACGATCAGCTTGGCAGGTTCGAGAAAGGAGATGGTCGGGGCGAATTGTTGCAATTGCACCAGCAGGCATTCCGACAGATTTTGGCTGCACACGCCGCAGGGATCAAATTGTTGCAAGCGGTGTTGTACGGCAACAACTTCATCCAGTTCCAGCTCATCAAACTCGGTAATCAAGCCTTCGTAAATATCGATGAGGCTCACAGATAACATACCGCTGGGATCAACCGCATCGATGATCGCCATGGCGATGATCCGGTCCTGATCTGACATGGGCGTCAGGTTGAGCTGCCACATCAGGTGATCATACAGGGAGTCAGTAACAGCCCGGCGGCTTTCAAAGTCGTTGTCTTCGCCGTCGTAATTGGATGAACTGCTGGTGTGGGAAGATTGATAAACATCGTCCCAACTGGTATCTACGGGTAGCTCATTGGGAATGGATTCATTCCATTCCGTGTTAGGTTCGCTGTCCCCGAAGTTATCATTGTCAGAAAAGGTTTCAGTATCGTTGTAGGTGGTTTCTGCGTAGCTTTCCTTATCTGCAAAGGCATCTTTATCGTTAAAACCTGAATCGGCATCTGCGCTATTGGCATCTACAGCAACTTCCTGCTGGCGGGGATAATCGCTGTCTTCTCCTTCGCCGCTGTCAGCGGGGGAATGACTGTCATAACCGTCCTCGACCTCCAGCATGGGATTGGAATCCAGCGCTTCCTGGATCTCCTGCTGCAAATCCAGGGTCGACAATTGCAGCAGGCGAATAGCCTGTTGCAATTGGGGCGTCATGGTCAGTTGCTGGCCGAGTTTTAGCTGTAGAGACTGCTTCATCGTAAGTAGAACTAAACCCCAAAGAAATGATGTTGTTCAGGTGGAGTTTAGACAGCCTTTGTCTTGCAGGCAATAACACCTAGCAATCTTTGTGCCTGTTATACAGATTTAGTGGCTTGTCAAGTGATTTGTCAGAACGCACCTGAGCTTACAGGCGGAAGTTTTCGCCCAGATAGACTTCGCGGACCTTGTTGTTGCTCAGGACCGTTTCGGCATCGCCCTCAGCGATGATATGGCCTTCGCTGACGATATAGGCAGTTTCACAAATGTCCAGTGTCTCGCGCACATTGTGGTCGGTAATTAACACGCCGATACCGCGATCCTTGAGGTGACGCACAATCTGTTTAATGTCGTTAACTGAAATAGGGTCAACGCCGGCAAAAGGCTCATCAAGGAGAATGAATTGCGGTTCTGTCGCCAGTGCCCGGGCAATTTCCACCCGTCGCCGTTCGCCACCGGAGAGCGACATGCCCAAACTGTCGCGGATATGGGTGATATGGAATTCCTGCAACAGCGAGTCGAGTTTCGCGTGGCGTTGTTTGCGGTTGAGATCCTTGCGGGTTTCAAGAATCGCCATGATGTTATCTGCCACCGTAAGCTTGCGGAATACTGAAGCCTCTTGGGGCAGATAACCGATTCCGGCCCGAGCGCGACCGTGAATAGGCAGATGCGTCAAGTCTCTACCGTCAAGTAATATTCGCCCTTCATCGGCACCAACAAGACCCGCAATCATATAGAAACAGGTGGTCTTGCCTGCGCCATTGGGACCAAGTAAGCCCACAATCGTGCCGCTGGTCACGGCGAGTGATACGTCAATGACAACTTTACGGCTTTTGTAACTCTTGGCTAGATGTTGGGCTTGCAGCGTCGGCATGGTCGACTCAATCTTGATTGATGGTTTGTGGCGGGATGATGATTTCGATGCGCTGCGGTTGCTGTGCATCATTCTTGCCTGCCGCCTTCATGATCTCTTTGCGGATGTCGTAATCAATGCGATTACCGCTGATAGATGCCCCATTCTCCTGTTCGAGAAACGCATCCTCCAGCAGCAACAACTGTTCGTTGGTTAAGGTGTAGCGAATGCTGTTGGCTTGCGCCGTGATAGTTGCCTGGTTTTCGGCCGGTTTTTGTTGGTAGCGTGCCGGCTTACCAAGAGCTTCCATCTTCTCAACTTCGTCGTTGGTATTGGTGTGGATGATAATCTGGTCAGCACTGATTTCCAGAGTGCCTTGTTTTAATTTCACGTCACCGCTGTAAGTAGCAGTGCGCTTTTTGCGATCCAGTTGGGCACTGTTGGCGGAAATGTGGATGGGTTGTTCTTTGTCACTGGGAAGGGCATGAACGGGTGTCGACAGCCACAGGGCGCACAGTAACAGGAGTAAAAGTGACACAAGCGGTTTGCACGCCATCATAGAAAATCTGACATTGTTATTGAGGTTCATATGTCCCTCGGACCCTGGAAAGTAACTCGATGCGGTCCTCACCCAAGTAAGCTTTCATGCCCAGCGTGTCGAGGTGGCCTTGTTGGGCGCGCATCTTAACAGCTTTATCAGTTTCGGCGTATTGCTGGCTGGCTTTGATGCGCAATTCGCTGGTCAGCAACTCTAACAAACCTTCATTAGCAGATTGTTGATAGACGCGCACATCGTTGAACAGGGTGACCAACTGGCCATTCTGATCGATCTTTCCTTCGTTGGCGGTGAGATGCCAGGGCGCAATGTCAGCGTTTTCGCTAAACAGCATCCGGGGCTGGCTCAGCATGGTGTAATCCTTCGGGCCGGGCCGGGCCGGGTTGATCTGAAAGTGTTCAGCTGTGTCGGTTGTCAGGATATTGCGCAAGTTGCCGTCTGCATCGTATTCGCGCAATTTGATATCAGTCATATAAGCTTGCGGAAAGTTGGCGCTTCTCACGACATCTTCGCCCAAAAATTCAGTGGGCGATTTATCCCAGAAAGCCACCAGGCCAATCACCAACAATGAAATAACAACCCAGGGCAAAGGAATGCGTGACATGAGATTGTCCGTCAGTGATGAGTGGGCAGGTAATGGGCAAGCGCGGAGTCAAAAGTGCCCTGTGCCTGCATGATCAGGTCGCACGCCTCGCGCACGGCGCCTTGGCCACCGTGAAATCGGCTTTGCCAATGCGCGCGGTCGGCCACGCTCAAATGGGCATTGGGGACGGTCAGCGCCAGTCCGACACGGCTCATGACACTGAGGTCCGGCCAGTCATCCCCCATAAAAGCGATCTCTTCCAGGGAAATATTGTTATCCAGATTTTCCTGTAGCGCAGCCCATTTATCTTCACGCCCCTGGATTAGCAACTCGATGCCGAGATCCTTCGCCCGTTTGGCAACCAGAGTGCTGGTGCGTCCGGTGATAATTCCCACTTTTACGCCGCTCCCCTGTAACAGTTTTATGCCATGGCCATCCAGGGTGCAGAAGGTTTTCAGTTCATCTCCGGTGTTGCTGAAGTAGAGTTTGCCGTCGGTGAGCACACCATCGACATCGAGTAAAAGTAATTTGATACGGCGAGCGCGTTCCAGTAAATCGGGGGTCATTCAATTATTGCTCTCGGGTGAGTGTGTAAGTTTGGCTGAACCTGGGTTTCGGAAGCAGGTCAGATTACGCCGGCACGCAAAATATCATGCATGTGTACGACTCCGATGGGTCGATTTTGTTCGTCGCCGACGATCAGGGCAGTGATCTTGCGATCTTCCATAATCTTGAGCGCTTCCGCTGCGAGCGTAGAATCGTGCACAGTTTTTGGATGGCGGTTCATCAGGTTGCGCATAACGGCTTTGCCAATATCTACGCCCTGATCAACGCTGCGACGCAAATCGCCGTCGGTAAAGATGCCGAGTAAAGCATTTTGGCCATCGACTACCGTGGTCATACCAAAGCCTTTCTCGGTCATGACCAGCAGGGCATGGGATAAGGGGGCGTCAGCATCGACCCGTGGGACCTTATCGCCAGCGTGCATAATATCTGAAACACGCAGGAGTAGTTTGCGGCCCAGAGCGCCGCCGGGATGTGAAAAAGCAAAATCCTCAGCGGTAAAGCCGCGCGCTTCCAGCAGTGCGATAGCCAAGGCATCGCCCATGACCATGGTGGCGGTTGTGCTGGAGGTGGGGGCCAGTGCCAGGGGGCATGCTTCGCTGGCGACACTGATATCCAGATGTGCTTCGGCTATCTCGCCCAGCACGGAATTACGGTCACTGGTCATGCTGATGATGGGAATTCCCATGCGTTTAAACAGCGGTAACAATGTGACTATTTCGACGGAGTTGCCTGAATAGGAGATGGCGATAACGATATCGTCTTTGGTAATCATGCCCAGGTCGCCATGGCTGGCTTCACCAGGGTGAACGAAAAAAGCCGGAGAGCCTGTGCTGGCCAAGGTGGCTGCAATTTTGCGGGCGATATGGCCCGATTTACCAATGCCGGTGACGACCGTGCGTCCGCGACAGGCGAGGATCATCTCGCAGGCTTTAATGAACTCCTGATCCAGACGCTCGCGTAAGGCTGATACGGCGTCTGCTTCAATCTCGATAGTGCGCAGGCCGGAGTTGACAAAGTCGAATTGAGTCATGCGGGGCGAGATCTCGCTGCTGGGTAATCGGAGTAAATCAAGCGGGCATTATAACGACGGAAATCATTGTCGCCACCCTCCGTAGGATGCAGTCCATCCGATTACTCAAATTGATGTGGAGTTTTCGCGTGTAAAGGGCGGTGGTATAGTGCGTGGCCACGATTTCAGCAATGATGCCAGGTCTGTTCATTCGGATTACAGACAAGGGCACTTATCGGGGTCATAGCAGTCTTATCTACCGGAAATTGCCCCACGACAACATGAGGTTAGGAGTTCAGATGACGTATATATCGCACAAGGTAACGGGCGCTTTGTTGTTAATCGCCGCCTGTTTTGTATTGAGTTTTCAGGCCGTCGCTGCCGAAAAGGACGTGAAAGATCCACGTGAGCTGGTTGAAGAAGTTGCGCAGGAATTGTTTGCTGTCGCGAAAGCTCATCCGGGCGAGAAAGCCAGCTCAGAAGCATATTTCACCAAGATCGAAACGATCCTTGAAGAAGTAGTGGACTTCCCATTTATCGCTTACGTTGTTATGGGTGAGAGCGGTAAAAAAGCGACTGATGAACAGAAGAAGCAATTTGCCGAGGTATTCAAAAGCGGCCTGGTTCGTTCATACGCAAAAGGCATTGCTGCCTACGCCGACAGTGATATCAAGATCCTGCCAGTCAACATTAACCCTAACAAGCCAACAGCGGTTACGGTTAAACAGGAAGTGACCGACAAGGGTAATGTTCATCACCTGGCTTATAGCATGCGTCTGAATAAGAAGACGAATGAGTGGAAGTTGATCAACGTGACCCTCAATGGCGTTAATCTCGGTCAATCGTTCCGCAGTCAATTCAGTCAGGCGATAGCCAAGCAGGGTGGTGATATTGATAAGGTTATTAATAACTGGCTGTCTGAAGCTTGATGTAGTGTCCTTATAGATATCCATCACATTCTCTGGCCATCGAGGCCTGAGCCGTAGATGCGGGATGCGCCGTCCGGCGCATTCCGGTAAGATTCCCTCCCTGACTTATCCTCGATTCATATCATCGGGCCGCGCGCCCTGAGAAATTTATTTATGCAGTCTGAAGACATCAAAGCGCTGATCGAAACCAGTATTCCTGATAGCCAGGTCCAGGTTGGTGTGCAGGGCGACCATATCAATCTGGTCGTGATCAGCCCGGCATTTGCCGGCTTGTCCATCGTCAAGAAACAACAACTTGTTTATGCCGCGCTGGCCGGATTATTTGCTGATGGTCGCGTACATGCGGTGGATTACATGAAGACGTTTACGCCGGAAGAGTGGCAGCAACAGCAGCAACAATAATCGGTATGTCCGATTTACAGCTTTATCTCTCCCTAGCCCAGGTATCCAATGGATAAATTAATGATCAAGAGCGGTGGTCCGCTCAATGGTGAGATTCGTATCTCCGGCTCAAAAAATGCCGCTTTGCCGATACTCGCCGCTACCTTGCTGGCTGACAGCCCGATACTGTTGCGCAATATGCCGCACCTGAATGATATAACCACCATGCTTGCGTTATTGCGTTGCATGGGTGTCGGCGTGACGATTGATGAGCGTATGGGGGTGGAGATCGATACCAGCAGTATCAATGACTTCACTGCGCCCTATGAATTGGTTAAAACCATGCGTGCCTCCATTCTGGTGTTGGGGCCGATGCTCGCGCGGTTCGGAGTCGCTAACGTCTCTTTCCCGGGAGGTTGTGCCATTGGGAGTCGGCCGGTGGATATTCACCTGCGTGGCCTGGAGGCCATGGGCGCCATCATCGATATCGATGAAGGATACATTCGTGCCAAAAGCAATGGTCGCCTGAAAGGTGCCCATATTTTGATGGATATCGTCACTGTTGGCGGTACGGAAAACCTGCTGATGGCTGCCGTACTGGCAGAAGGTACGACGGTATTGGAGAATGCGGCGCGCGAACCTGAAATTGTGGACCTTGCGAATTTGTTGGTTGCCATGGGCGCGCGTATCGAGGGTATAGGTACAGCGACATTGGTGGTGCACGGCGTTGAGCGCCTGCAAGGATGCCACTATTCGGTAATGCCGGACCGCATTGAAACGGGCACTTATCTGGTTGCGGCTGCCACCACGCGCGGGCGTATCAAGGTCAAGGACACCAGTGAAGTAATTCTTGAGGGTGTCCTGTTAAAGCTTGAAGAGGCTGGAGCGCATATCAGCACGGGTAAAGACTGGATTGAGCTGGATATGAAAGGCAATCGGCCGAAGGCGGTGAACCTGCGTACTGCACCCTATCCGGCATTTCCGACCGATATGCAATCGCAATTCACGGCTATGAACGCCGTGGCGGAAGGAACGGGTACGGTTACCGAGACAATCTTTGAGAATCGCTTGATCCAGGTTCATGAACTGAATCGTATGGGCGCCAATATTACGCTTGAAGGCAACACGGCAATCGTTAAAGGTGTGGAGCGTCTGAAAGGTGCGCCGGTTATGGCCAGTGATCTGCGTGCATCAGCCAGTCTGGTAATTGCCGGACTGGTTGCTGATGGTACGACCTTGGTGGATCGCATTTACCATATTGATCGCGGTTACGAATGTATTGAAGAAAAGCTTCAGGCGCTGGGTGCCAACATCCGTAGGGTGCCGGGTCGTTAAATTTATTGTTGGATGAGTATGAACCAGACATTGACCATTGCCCTGACCAAGGGGCGCATTATGGATGAAACCTTACCGCTGCTGGCGGCGGCAGGGATACAGCCATTGGAGGATATCGCTAAAAGCCGCAAGCTGGTTTTTGATACGAATCAGGACGGTGTGCGCCTGTTGGTATTGCGCGGGGCTGATGTACCTACCTATGTACAATTCGGCGCGGCAGATATGGGGGTGTCCGGCAAGGATACCCTGATGGAGAACGGTGCGGATGGCTTGTATGAACCGCTGGATCTCAATATTGCCCGCTGTAAACTAATGACAGCTGCTATCAAGGATATTCCCACCCGGCCTGGTCGTATTCGCGTGGCCACCAAATATGTCAATATCGCCAAGCAGTATTACGCGTCTCGTGGGCGTCAGGTGGATATCATCAAACTTTACGGCGCGATGGAACTTGCCCCCATCATGCAACTGGCGGATGAAATTGTGGATATCGTTGATACCGGCAATACCTTGCGTGCTAACGGGCTGGAACCGCGCGATTTCATCGCCGACATCAGCTCGCGTCTTATCGTCAACAAGGCCTCAATGAAGATGAAGCACGTCAAGATTCAGCAGGTGATTGATGACATCGCCAAGGCTGTGGCCACGTGATCTTTCTGTTAACGTTTATCTGCTAGAGCAATCTCATGTCGGAATCCTTTATTAATCGCCTGAACACTGAACAAGCGGACTTTGCTGAAGCCTTGAACAAGCTGCTGACCTGGGAATCTGTGTCCGATGCGCGGGTAGCGGCTGTGGTGGACGATATCCTGCAACAGGTTCGTTCCCGTGGCGATGCAGCAGTGCTTGAATATACCAATCGTTTTGATCGCCGTAGTGCGAGCGCCATGTCTGAGCTGGTGGTCGCCAGCGCTCAATTGCAAGACGCCTTGGGAAAGATTACCGCTGAACAACGTCAGGCGCTGGAATCGGCGGCAATTCGTATTCGCCAATATCACGAACACCAACGGCAGGATTCCTGGCGTTATACCGAAGCGGATGGCACAGTCCTTGGGCAGCAGATTACCGCGATGGAGCGAGTAGGGCTTTACGTGCCGGGCGGCAAGGCTTCTTATCCATCCTCCGTCTTGATGAATGCTATCCCCGCCAAAGTGGCTGGCGTTGAGCAGCTTGTTATGGTGGTGCCAGCTCCGGATGGTGTACTTAATCCGATGGTGCTGGCTGCTGCGGCCATCGCCGGTGTCGATCAGGTTATTACCATCGGTGGTGCGCAAGCCGTTGCTGCGCTTGCTTATGGTACTGAGACTATTGCCAAGGTCGATAAAATTGTCGGGCCGGGTAACATTTATGTAGCGACTGCCAAGCGCGCTGTGTTCGGCCAGGTGGCTATCGATATGATTGCCGGGCCTTCTGAGATCCTGGTGATTTGTGATGGCAAGACAGACCCGGATTGGATCGCAATGGATCTGTTTAGTCAGGCGGAGCATGACGAGCAAGCCCAGTCGATTCTGTTGTGCCCTGATGCCGCTTACCTTGAGAAAGTTGAGATAGCCATGCAAAAGCTGCTGCCGACTTTATCGCGTAGTGCGATTGCCGGCGTCTCTGTTCGCACGCGGGGTGCCTTGATAAAAGTGCGCGATATTACTCAGGCGATCGAGGTGAGTAACCGGATTGCGCCGGAGCATCTGGAGCTATCAGTAGAAGATCCCGAATTGCTGTTGCCGCAGATTCGCCACGCAGGAGCCATCTTTATGGGGCGTTATACCCCCGAGGCATTGGGTGATTACTGTGCTGGTCCGAATCACGTTTTACCCACCTCGGGCACTGCACGTTTTTCTTCGCCGCTAGGGGTTTATGACTTCCAGAAGCGCAGCTCGATCATCATGTGTTCCGCTCAGGGTGCTTCGACCTTGTCTCGCACAGCCTCAGTGCTGGCGCGCAGCGAGGATCTTGAAGCGCATGCGCGGTCTGCAGAATATCGCATCATGGATTGAGGATAAGCTTGCTGTAAAAAGACCGGTTTAATACCGGTCTTTTATTTGGAATTCAAGTTCGCGTCCGAGCGCTCGGCCTTACCCCGGCAATCGCCACCAGCTCCAGTGTTTCGCCTTCGCGTACTACTCTTAAATTGACTTCGCTACCGGGTGTGATATCGGCTACCAGAAAGAGCCCTTGGCGAGCATCTGCAACAGACTGATTGTTGATGTGTGTGATGATATCGCCAGGCTTGAGATTGGCGCGATCAGCGGGACTATCCTCCAAGACGGCCATGACAATAATGCCTGCGGTACCATAACGCTTCATCCCTTCAGGTGAGAGCTGATTGGCGTCCAACCCCAGCCAGCCCCGTACCACACTACCGTGTTGCACAATCTGCTCAAGGGATTTCATGGCAGAATCCGCCGGGATGGCAAAACTGATGCCGGCTGAGGAATCTGTCTCATCCAATACGGCAGTGCTGATGCCCAACAAATTACCGCGCGCATCTATCAGCGCGCCGCCGGAGTTGCCAGGATTTATCGCCGCGTCGGTCTGAATGTAATTCTCGTATTCATTGTTGGTGCGCAATCCATAGCGGCCGGTGGCGCTGATGATTCCCAGACTGACGCTCTGGCCGACGCCGAAGGGGTTGCCGATGGCGAGCACCACGTCACCAACTTGCGCTTTAACGGGTTCGCCCATCGTAATAGCCGTCAAATTTTCCAGTTCAATTTTTAGTACCGCAATATCATTGTCCGGATCTGTCCCAACTAACGTGGCAGCGGTTTCCCGTCCATCGTGCAGTAATACGATAATTTCATCCGCGCCACTGATGACATGGTTGTTAGTCATAATGTGCCCGTCCTTACTTACAATCACGCCGGAGCCGAGGGTGGATTGCATGCGGACTTGCTGTGGCGTGTTGGCATTATTGTACAGGTGGCGATAAAGCGGGTGGTCGGAGTAGCGGTAACGGCGCTTGACCAGTTTGGTGGTGTAAATGTTAACAACAGACGGGGCAGCCTTGTTTACTGCATCGGAATACGATATTGGTCCCCAGTTACCTGGCATTTCAGGAGTGGAGGACGGCGCGGTATCACTATCCTGACGCAGGTCCGGAAACAGCAATAACAGTAACACCGCAATTAATAATCCTGCGGTGACAGGCCATCCGAGAAAACTGAATAAACGTTGGACTGGCATTATTACGCTCCGATTGTCGCATCGGTTATGGGTGCCAGTACAAGGCCGATGAAATCCTGTGGCTGGTAATTGACTTCCTTAACGCTTTTTATGTGTGTCATCGAAGTCGTAGTCATCAGCTGACTCAGTAGGTGTTTTGTGATCCTGGTCTTCGTGTAGGCCAAAGTCTTCACTCAGTGCGCCTTTGGAGCCAGTTGTTTTAGGAGCCCAGTCGCGAGGAGGCTCAAAGCTTTGTTCGCTGATGTAGGTTTTTTCTGTGCTTAGCAGACTGGCGTTTGCCGCTTCCAGAATCTGTCGGCTAATAGCCGGTGTTGCAAGTTTCAATGCGCTGTTGGCCAGATGCTCATGCACATCGCGATAGGATTGGGTCAGGTTATTCACCAACTGGGAGGTTTGGGCAAAGTGTTCTGCTACATCGCGCTGATAACTTTGCAAGGTGTTTTCTGCCTCATGCAGACGCTGCTCCAACTCGCGACTATAAACCTGGGCACGAAACAGGTAGAGCAAAAATGCACCGAGCCCGGCGCCTGCGAGCAGACTGATCAGGCTGGTCAAGACAAGGGTACTGAGTGAAAACACAAAACTCTCCTTACACTGCATAAAATATCTGCCCTGAGCTTATAGCGTGGGCAGGGATCGGGCGTGCACATTATATACACGAATGTATTATACGGTCTTTAGTGTGGATTGAATCGCCATTATTTGTAGCCGCTCACTCAATGTTGGGTGGGTATCCTAACGAAGCGGGTAGATATGACTGTAAACAAACACGATGATTCTCAATTTTTTTTACCTGGCCCATCGGGCCTGATCGAGGCCCGACTGACCCAGCCTGATGAGCAAGGTGCTTTGGCGGATAAGCATCTGGTGGTTGTGATTTGTCATCCCCATCCGGTTCATGGTGGAACCATGGATAACAAGGTGGTAACGACGCTGGAGAGAACCTATCGGGATCTGGGTATTACCACCGTGTGTTTTAACTTTCGAGGGGTAGGGGAGAGTGAGGGCATATTTGATAACGCGGTGGGTGAGGTAGATGACCTGTTGGCGGTCATAGCGTGGGTCAACGACCAATATCCGGCGTCGGGTTTGCTGTTGGCAGGTTTTTCATTTGGTTCCTCGATTGCTGCCCAAGCTTGTTATCGAGTGTCGAATGTCAGTCATCTGCTCTTGGTGGCGCCGCCGGTAGAGCGGTATTCCTACGACCAGGAGGGACATTTCCCCTGCGCCGTTATTGTGGTTCAGGGTGATCATGACGAGCGTGTCAATTCGGCAGGCGTGTGTACGTGGATTGCTGAATTGAAATCACCGGTAGAATTACTGCGGTATGAAGAGGCGAGTCATTTTTTTCACGGTTACCTGGCTCGTATGAAGCAGGATTTATCACCTTTAATCTTTCGCCAGCTGCGCTGACTGATGCATTCATATACCAGATTGCCTCCCTAGGGCAACGCGGTTACAGTGGCGCTCGCCCCATTGGTGTTATTGAGTCATTTAATTGTCTATGAACCCTTCTCCCCTTGAACGCTACCGGCGCGACCTGGAACGGCCGGATTTTCGTCACGATCCGGCCCAGGCATTAGCGGTAGATTTGCTGCAAAAGCTTTATAAAACGTTGATCGTCAGTCATGCAGAACGTGAACCGAGTGGTCTTCTGTCCTGGTTGAGTCAGCGCCTTATAAAGCGTGAGCCAAAGCCCATTAAAGGATTGTATTTTTGGGGAGGCGTCGGTCGAGGTAAAACCTACCTGATGGACAACTTTTATGAAAGCCTGCCGTTTGAGCAAAAGATGCGTGTGCATTTCCACCGATTCATGCGGCGTGTGCATGCGGAATTGAAAAAGCTTGGCGGCCATAAAAATCCTTTGCAAAAAGTGGCTGAAACCATCAGCCGGGAAGCACGGGTGATTTGTTTCGACGAGTTTTTTGTCTCCGATATCACTGATGCCATGATTCTCGGAACGCTGATGGAAGAATTGTTCAAACGCGGCGTGACCTTGGTGGCTACCTCCAATATCGAGCCGGATGGCCTTTATAAAGATGGCTTGCAGCGTGCCCGTTTTTTGCCAGCTATTGCCCTGCTTAAAGAGCATACCCAGGTGGTCAACATAGATGGCGGCGTGGATTATCGGTTGCGCGCTCTGGAACAGGCCGAACTTTACTATTCACCTCTGGGTGAGGCGGCAGAACAGAATTTGATGGCATGCTTTGAGGCGCTCGTACCTTGTAGTGACGAGATTGGACCGGATCTTCAGATTGAGATTGAGGGCCGTTCGATTGCAGTGCGTTATGTGGCAGAAGATGTGGTGTGGTTCGACTTCGGCGCGATTTGTGATGGGCCTCGCTCGCAGAACGATTATATTGAGTTGGCTCGCGAATATCATTCAGTCGTCATCAGTAACGTGCCGGAAATGGGGCGCGATAATGACGACCAGGCGCGTCGGTTTATCAATCTCGTGGACGAATTTTATGATCGCCATGTGAAATTGGTTCTCTCGGCGGCTCGGCCGTTAGCTGGCCTTTATAGCGAGGGAAGGCTGAGTTTTGAGTTCCAGCGAACAATCAGTCGTTTGTTGGAGATGCAAAGTCGCGAATATCTCGCCAAGCCGCACCGCCCTTGAGTTGGTCGGGTTTGCACGAGCAGAAAATCCCCTTGAAAAGGTAATGTCAGTTGTGTAGTATTCGCGCTCTTTTTGGGTGGGTCACACCACATTAACAGGCAGGAATAACATGAAGACATATAGTGCCAAAGCAGAATCCGTCGTTCGCGACTGGTTCATCGTCGATGCGGCGGGGAAAACCCTCGGCCGTATGGCGGCAGAAATTGCCTCGCGTCTGCGCGGCAAGCACAAACCTGAGTACACTCCCCACGTGGATACCGGCGATTACATTGTTGTAATCAACGCTGAAAAAGTACGCGTAACCGGCAAGAAGCTGACTGATAAAATTTATTATCATCACACCAACCACATTGGCGGCATTAAGGCTATCAGCTTTGAAAAACTGATTGAAAAAGCTCCTGAGCGCACCATCCAGATCGCGGTTAAAGGCATGTTGCCAAAAGGTCCGCTGGGTCGTGCAATGTTCAAGAAGTTGAAAGTGTACGCAGGTAATGAGCATCCGCATGCTGCTCAGCAACCTCAAGAACTGAATATCTAAGGGGTCTGACATGGCTGCAACTCAATATTACGGTACCGGTCGTCGCAAGACCTCTACCGCTCGTGTTTTTATCACCGCTGGCAGCGGTACCATCACTGTGAATGATCGTCCATTGGATGAATACTTCGGTCGTCCAGTGTCGCGCATGATCGTTCGTCAACCATTGGAAAATGTTGGTCTGACAGAAAAATTCGACGTAAACGTCACTGTGAGTGGTGGCGGCAGCTTCGGTCAGGCAGGCGCTATTCGCCACGGCTTAACCCGTGCATTGATGGAGTACGACGAATCTCTGCGTTCAACCTTGCGAAAAGCTGGTTTTGTTACTCGCGATTCGCGTGAAGTGGAGCGTAAGAAAGTGGGTCTGCGTAAAGCGCGTAAGAGACCACAATACTCCAAGCGTTAATTTTTGCTGGCTGGTCTTTCCGGCGAGCGACAGTTCTTCGCAAGCGCCCAGGCCGTCAGCGGCTTGGGCGTTTTTTTATGCCTTCTGTTTATAATCCGCTGCTTCCATGTGGTTATTCTTGTAAGCGGCGCTTAATTTCATTAAGATTGGCCATTTTTTGCATATCTCAAAATAATTCTAAATCATTGAATTCTAGTGATTTACAGGCCGTTGGAAGCTGTTAGGGGAGAATTCGTCATGACCAATGACGTAGTAAACAAAACGCGTCGCCGCGTTCTCACTGCTGCTACATCCGTGGTGGGTGCGGTAGGTGTGATAGGTGTAGCTGTTCCTTTTGTAGGTTCCTGGAATCCCAGCGCCAAGGCGAGGGCAGCAGGTGCTCCAGTTAAAGCCAATATTGGCAAGATTGAGCCTGGCCAGATGATTACGGTTGAGTGGCGTGGTAAGCCAATATACATCGTACGTCGTACGTCGGAAGCGCTTGAAGGTCTAAAAAAAGTAGAAGACATGCTGCGTGACCCTAATTCCGAAGTTCCGCAACAGCCGGCATACGCCCAGAACCAATATCGTTCCATAAAAGAAGAATATTTAATTCTGTTGGGTTTATGCACCCACTTGGGTTGTGCCCCTATGTACCGTCCTGATGTTGGTGCGCAGGATCTCGGGGGCGATGAGTGGCAGGGCGGTTTCTTCTGTCCTTGTCATGGCTCCAAATTTGATCTGGCCGGTCGGGTTTATCAAGGTGTTCCCGCACCGATTAACCTGGAAATACCACCGCACTCTTATGAGAGCGATAACGTGGTCATCATCGGTGTGGATCAGGAGGCATAAGAATGAATTGGTTGACTGGATTGTGGCAGTGGGTTGATAAGCGCTTACCTGTACAGCGTGCTTGGGATACTCACATGGGCAAATATTATGCCCCTAAGAACTTTAACTTCTGGTATTTCTTCGGTGTGCTGTCATTACTGGTTTTAGTAAATCAGCTGGTGACTGGTATCTGGCTAACCATGAGCTTTACGCCCACCGCAGAAGGCGCTTTTGCTTCTGTCGAATACATCATGCGTGATGTCGATTATGGTTGGTTATTGCGCTACATGCATTCTACTGGCGCCTCAGCATTTTTCGTTGTTGTTTATCTGCATATGTTCCGTGGTTTGATGTACGGCTCTTATAAAGCGCCGCGTGAACTGGTGTGGATCTTCGGTATGACTATTTATTTGGTATTAATGGCCGAAGCCTTTATGGGTTACGTCTTGCCCTGGGGGCAGATGTCCTATTGGGGGGCACAGGTAATCGTTTCCTTGTTCGGTGCGATCCCGGTTGTCGGCGAAGATCTGGTGCAATGGATTCGCGGTGATTATCTGATTTCCGGTGTTACCTTGAATCGTTTCTTTGCGCTTCATGTGGTTGCTATGCCGATTGTATTGCTTGCATTAGTTGTGTTGCATTTGCTGGCACTTCACGAAGTGGGTTCCAATAACCCTGACGGTGTTGAAATAAAGAAAAACAAAGATGAGAACGGTATTCCTCGCGATGGTGTTCCCTTCCATCCGTTTTATACAGTCCATGATTTAGTTGGCATTACTGTTTTCTTGTTTGTCTTCTGTTTCATTATCTTCTTTATGCCGGAGATGGGCGGGTTCTTCCTGGAATACGCCAATTTTGAAGAGGCAAACAATCTCAAGACGCCGCCACACATTGCCCCTGTTTGGTACTTCACTCCCTTCTATGCCATTCTGCGGGCGGTAACCTTCGATATCGGCCCATTGAATTCCAAGTTCCTTGGTTTGATTGCTATGGGTGCGGCGATAGCCATCCTCTTTGTATTGCCTTGGCTGGATAAAAGCCCGGTTAAATCCATCCGTTACAAAGGGAATTTCAGTCGCATTGCCTTGTTGGTATTTGCTGCCTCCTTCGTGATTCTGGGTTACCTTGGTGTGAAGTCTCCGACGCCGGGTCGTACTTTGCTTGCGCAAATTTGTACCATCCTCTACTTCGCCTACTTTATCGGTATGCCCTTCTGGACCCGTCGCGAAAAAACCTTGCCTGAACCGACTCGAGTGCAAAGTAAAGGCTTGCCATTGTCTCTGGTTCTTGGTGGTTTTGCGCTCTTCATCGTTTTGGTGATTGTGCCTATCAAGGCAGTGGGTGCAGAAAGCGAATTCAAGTGCGGCACCATTGAGTGTGATGTGATGGAGCCGGACCTGTCTAACAAAGAATCCCTACAACGTGGTGCTAAATACTTCGTGAACTATTGCATGGGGTGTCATGCCGCAAAGTTCTCTCGCTATGAGCGTGTGGCGGATGATCTGGGTATTCCTCACAACTTGATGATGGATAACATGGTCTTTACCGATCAGCGTATCGGCGGCTTGATGGAGATCTCTCTGCGTCCGGCTCAGGCTAAAACCTGGTTTGGTGTGGTGCCTCCTGATCTTTCATTGGTTGCGCGTGCCCGCTCGCCGGAATGGTTATATACCTACCTCCGTAACTTCTACGAAGATGACACCCGGCCTTGGGGGGTCAATAACCGTGTATTTCCAAACGTCGGTATGCCTCATGTGATGATCGGTGCGCAAGGCCTGCTTGAGTGCGGCCCTGGCCCCAAGTTAGCCGCAGGTGGTGGCGTATTACGCGACAATCTTGGAAACCCTGAAATGGATGAACATTGCGGAGCGCTTACAGAAGGCCCGATTAAAGGTACTATGACCGGAGAAGAGTTTGATCGCGCGATTTACGATCTGGT
>CAMPIG010000025.1 GCA_946886255.1 uncultured Cellvibrio sp.
ACTGGACACCGTCAATCGCGCCCGCGGATATGACCTTGTATCAGGGAGAATTATTTCCAGCCTGGCAAGGCGATTTGTTGGTCGCCGCGCTCGCGGCCAAAGCCGTTTTCCGTGTTCGCTTAACGGATAGCGGCGCTGAGCAAATTGATATTTTATTTGCCGACTTGAACGAACGTATCCGCGCCGTGCGCACCGGTCCGGATGGGGCGATTTATTTATTAACGGATAGTCGGGAAGGGCGGTTACTTAAAGTGACGCCCCGGCCCTAATTGTTTTAATCTCGAAGAGAAAAATTCGAGCCTAACGCCTTGTTCCGCATAAGAAATCAACTCATTTAATAACCCCGTTCGTTTAACCTCGCTTCTGCAATCTTTTCAGGACGCTGTACGTGAAACGCCCTCGCTCCGGATATCTCCTCAACAAACTCAATTAAATCACTTGCCAGCTGTGTATATCTGTATATACTGTGCATATCGTATATATACAGATGGGGTTTGCGTGACCGAAGCATTATTTCTTTCGCAGAATGATAGTCGGCCCATGTATCTGCAGATCATGGAGCAAATTAAGCAAAAGGTTCGTGCGGGTGATTGGCCAGCAGGGCATCCCTTGCCTTCCATTCGGGAATTGAGTGTTGTCACCAAGGTGAGTGTGATTACGGTCAAACGTGCATACACCGAATTGGAACAGGAAGGTGTGATCGTGACCCAGGCCGGGCGCGGGTCGTTTGTGGCAGACAGCGCTGAATTAACCACTGAATTAACGAAAGCCGAACTGGAAAAGACTTTGGACAATTTTATTAGCAGCATGAAGCGATTGGGTTTGAGCGACACGGAGATCCTGGCACAGGTTAAAAAAGCCTTGGGCAAGGTTCGTTAGCACAACAATTGTTAATGGAATTATTGGGATAGGGTTATGCAAAACGCCATTGAATTTAATCAGGTCTGCAAGCGTTATCCGGAGTTTTATCTGGATCATCTCAATCTGCACTTGCCGGTGGGGCAGGTGATGGGATTGGTCGGTGTGAATGGCGCTGGTAAGTCCACGATGCTTCGTTTAGTGATGGGTTTAATCCAGCCGGATGCAGGCAATGTCAGCGTGCTGGGTTATCGTTTGCCGGAGCATCAAGTCCTGGCAAAGGAAAATATTGGTTACGCTGCCGAAGATATGCGCTTGTACGGAGCGGAAAACCTGCGCTGGCATATGAAATTTATTCAATCGATTTTTCCTTCGTGGGACCCGCTCTATGCAGAGCATCTATTAAAAAAATTCGACATGAACGCCGAGCAAAAAGCCAGAGGCTATTCACATGGTCAGCGCGTTAAAGCGAGTTTAATTTTATTGCTGGCGCGGCGTCCGCGTCTGGTGATTCTGGATGAACCGACCACCGGTCTTGACCCGGTATCGCGGTACGAAGTCTTGTCTGAGCTAGCCGAAATACTACGTGATGAAAATCGCAGTGTTTTGTTTTCATCACATAGCACCCAGGATGTCGAGCAGTTGTCGGATTCGATTACCTTTTTACACAAGGGTAAAACCTTGGCCTGTCAGGATAAGGAAACCTATATCGAAGGTTGGCGCAGGGTCATGTGCTCGGGTACGCTCAATCAATCGCTGGATTTACCCGGCGTAGCGGAACTGAAAAGTAATGGTTCGCTGCACGAAATCAAGATCAGGGGGTTTGACGAGGGCATGCTCGCCAAACTCGGCGCGCAGGGGCTGCAAGTGTCACAGGTTGAGCGCATGACATTGGAGCAAATTTTTATCGCGAGTGTGAGGGAGGTAGCGAAACAATGAACCCGATAATCGACATGGTGAATAACGACCCAGTCACCACCAATTCGCTAGTGAATCGCCCGGCGCTGAATATGCCGGTCATTAAACAACTGGTCTATAAAGATTGGTACTTGAACCGGAAATTGTTGGCGATCTACATCGGTGGCGGCATTTTTTCTTTGAGTATTCTCAGTCTGGGCGAATGGCAATTCTTTATGGGTTCCATCATGTTCATCACCATGTTAGTGGCCTTGGGCAACCACCAGTTATCGGTCACCATGATCAATGAACGAAAGGAACAAACTCTGGCGTTTGTAATGAGCTTGCCAGTGTCGCCCGCCGATTATGCGATGGCGAAATTTTTATCGAATATGGTGCTCTTCTTTGTGCCTTGGTTATTGTTGGTCACGGTGACCACGGGTGTTATATTGCTGACACCCTTACCGGATGGACTCCTGGCTTTTACCCTGCTGGTGTGTGTATTAATTGCCGTGAATCACTGCATCTGCTGGAGTGTCACCATGTTTACTGAAACAGAGGCCGCGTTTCTGATGGTGATGATCGGCCTCAACTGTTTGTTAAACCCCGCGTTATATTTTTTAGCCCGTTCGCCGAATATTGGTATTAGCCAAGGCGAAAATTTTATCTGGACCGATACGGCAACCCTGGTGTTGTCGGGCGAAATTTTTACGATTCTCCTGCTGCTGCTCGGCACCCTGTATTTCCGATCCCGTAAGAAAGTTTTCTTCTAGTACTGACCTCATCCCTGAGTCATCAGGGGTTCTCAAACTTTCCCTAAAAGGTGGCTATTATGAGCTCCACAGAGTCCCCGCGCGCCTATGAAATGGTAAATCCCGCAACACAACGTTTGCACTATCTCGATAACCTGCGCGCACTAGCTATGATCGGCGGTGTCTTTTTTCATGCCGCGCTTGCCTACAGCCCGGTGTTACATAATCTCTGGTTGACGGCGGACAGCAATCAATCCGTAGTGGTTGATATCGTCAGTTGGTTTTCACACTTGTTCAGGATGCCGGTGTTTTTTGTGATTGCCGGATTCTTTGTCGCCTACCTGGTTGGCAAACGCGGTATGGGCGGCATGTTGGCCAATCGCGCTAAACGCATTCTGTTGCCGTTTATTATTTTCTTGCCTTTGTGTTTGTGGGCGATTGTTGCATCGCTAATGTCGGCAGTTGCGACGGTAGAAAATAAATCGCCCATGTTGCTGATGATTGCCCAAGCCATCGCAACACCCGGCTCGCCACCACCACCGTTTTCCACGATGCATTTGTGGTTTTTATATAACCTGATGTTTTTTTGCATCCTGACCTGGGCGCTCGGTTATCTGAATTGGACCCGGTTATTTAACCTGTTTAATAGCATCAAGCCGTTGTATTTTATGTTGCTATTTCCGCTGTTGTTACTGCCAGCGCTTATGTCGGTTTCATCGCCTTTCCCTGCACCGGATCAATTGTTGCCGCAGTTGTGGTCGTTTGGTTTCTTCGGTTTATTCTTTGCCCTTGGCTATTGGATATTTCGTGCTGAGCGATTTATTGAAAAGTTTCAGCCTTTTGGCTGGGTCTTGCTGGTGGCGAGCATCCTGGCCTATGCGCTTTATCACTATTCTATTCCCAAACAAATCAGCTATCCGCCTGTGCCCAATGAATTCCCGCTGAATCTGTTATTGAAATCCTGTGAAGCTTATATATCGGTTTGGATGACGCTGGCTTGTCTGGTTTTCGGTAAGCGTTATTTAAATACCCACAATTCGGTTATGCGTTTTTTCTCGGATAGTTCTTACTGGATCTACATCATTCACTTGCCCCTGTTATTTGCCGTGCAGTATCAGTTATTGGATCAGAACTGGGGCTTGCTGGCGAAATACACGGCGTCAGTTGGCATTACATTGGCAATTGGAGCCGTGACCTATATTGCATTTGTCCGTTGGACGCCGATTGGATGGATGTTGAATGGGCGAAAGAAAGTCGTGAATAAAACAGAGGCATTACCGGCGGCTGAATAAATTCAGAAGCACCGGAGACATAACCTCAGCAATAAGTAATTGAGGAATGGGCAGCGCTGGGGGTATGTTCAAATCCCCGCCCTGGCCGCCGCAATCCCCTGCTGCGCAGCCCATAAACCCACATCTTCGCGGCGAATGGCCGCCGCCATCATCATTGGAAATTGATCCGGGCTGCACGCAAAAGAGGGCACGCCCAGTGCCGCGAGTTTGGCGGCGAGTTGATGGTCGTATGAGGGCGCGCCTTCGTCGCTTAATGCGAGCAGGGTGATAAATTGCACGCCGGATTGCACCAGTTCGTTGGCGCGTTGCAGCAGGTTATTTTCCACACCGCCTTCGTAGAGGTCGGAGATTAAAATCAAAATGGTATTGCGCGGTTCGCGCACCAGCGATTGGCAGTAGCCCACTGCGCGGTTGATATCGGTACCCCCACCCAGTTGTACGCCAAAGAGTACATCCACCGGGTCATCCAGTTGTTCGGTCATATCGACTACTGCTGTATCAAACACCACCATGTGGGTTTTTACCGCAGGCAGTGAAGCCATGACCGCGCCGAAGATACTGGAGTACACCACCGAGGCGGCCATTGAGCCGCTTTGATCGATACAGAGGATGACTTCCCGCTGCGAGCGCTGCGCTTTGCGACCGTAGCCAATGAGGGTTTGCGGAATAATACTGCGGTAGTCTTCTTGCCAGTGGCGCAGGTTGGCGCGGATGGTGCGCGGCCAGTCGATCTCGGCGTAGCGTGGGCGGTTATTGCGCACCGCGCGGTTGAGCGCACCGGCTACGGCGCTGCGCATGGGTTCTTCCAGCCGTTTCATTAATTCATCAACCACTTTGCGCACCACCAGGCGGGCGGTTTCTTTGGTTTTGGCGGGGATGACGCCGCGCAGGGAAATCAGAGTGGCGACCAGGTGCACGTCCGGATGTACCGCTTCGAGCATCTCTTTTTCAAACAACATGCTTTTCAGGTCGAGCCGTTCGAAGGCGTCTTTTTGCATGACTTGCACGATAGAGGCCGGGAAGTATTGGCGAATATCGCCCAGCCAGCGCGCTACGCGCGGGGAGGATGAACCGCTGCCGCCGCGCAGATGGGTTTTGCTATCGGTGTCGTAGAGTGCGGTGAGCGCATGGTCGATACGAATGTCCGGGCTGTTGGCGGCCAGAGCGCCGCAGCTGTCTTCGGCGGCTTCGCCCAGCACCAGGCGCCAGCGGCGCAGTTGTTCCTGATCGGTGTTGGGGGTTAGGTCTGCACTCATTGCGGTAATCCCATCAGGGCGCGCAATAACGGAATCGTCTGTTCAGCGCGGTTGAGGTTGAAGTCGGTTGACCCGGCGCCGGCCTTGACCTGCTGCCCGCCGGGGCGTTGCGCGCGCTCGCCGAGTTGGCGACGCTCGGGCGTGCTGAAGGTAGCGAAGGTGCGGCGCAGGAGCGGTAATACGCGGGTAAAGTGATCGTCAGTCAGTTCATTTAGCCAATCGTTAAGTAATGTCCACAGGTGCGTATCGTGGAGCAAAATCATGCCGCTCTGATTGAGAAAGCCCTCCACCCAGGCCGCAGCGGCGGCCGGGTCATTCCCCATAGAAAACGCTTGGCTCATATGGATCGCGGTAGTGTCGGTGTCTGCCTCCTGGCTATCAAACAGCAGGCGCGCGGCCAAACCAGCGATCAGTCCGTGGGTGTTATCGAGCCGTGTGAGTTGGCGCAGGGCGGGAAACCAGTCGTCGTTGAGCGTGTCCTGTGCCAGCAGTTTGACCGCTTGATGGGCGCCGACCAAGTGTTCGCGCATTGCCTGTGCGGCATCGTCATCCAGTGCGCTGCAGGCGCCGGGCAAACCAATGGCGGCGCGGGGAATCAGGCTGTGCAGGATATGTTCAACCATGCCCACATCGGTATTGCGCACATTGCCGTAGCGCGCGATTTGACTCAATGGTGGAATGGCAGCGAGCAGTTGCGCCACATCGGTGGCGAGGGCAGTGAGGTTTTCCAACGCCTGGGTGACCGGCGCAATAGCCGTTTGCAGGTCAGCCAGCAACACCTTGTGCACCAGCTCTGAAACCTGCGGCAGGGATTGCGAATGTTGCGCTGCGTGTACGGCCTTGTGCGTGGCGGCATCGCTCAGAGTATTGCCCCAACGGCTGGCCTCAATGATGGCGAGGGCGAGCTCCGGTTCCCATTGCAGAGTCCAGATTTCGTGGAAGCTGCCTTTGGCACTGTGCCCGGCTCGGTTTAGTGCACCCCAGCGGATATCTAAAAGGTTCAGGCGATGCAGAAGATGGCTGCGCGCCAGGTCATTGGTTTGGCGCAGATCCAGATCGAGGTTTTTTTGCGTTGCCTCGGGCTTAAGGCGCAGGGATTTTTGCTGCTGTTCGATATCCCGTTGCAGCGGCACGGCGGGGGCTTGCGGGCTGATAGCACCGAGCATTTCACCCACGATCAATTGCCGGTGGATTAATTGCATAGGCGCCTCATTGCCCATGCACACCAGGGTTCGCAGTGCCTCCGAGAGTTCATCCAAACCCGCTTGCGGGCGCTCGCGCAAGGCAGCCAGGGTATCAGCCAAACGCACAGCTTCGATGATATGAGCGGAGGAGCAATCCAGATCGTTTTCGCGCAGCAGACGCGCGGCTTTGGCCAGCCAGGTAATACTGCGTTGCTCGCTGCTGCCAGCTTGCCACAGGTGTTCATACCAGGCGGGCGAGTCTACCCCCGCACCGTAGCCACTGCGAAAGCTGAGGTTTTGGTAGGACCAGGGCACCCAGGTTGCCGCTACTTTGGCTTTGGGTAAACCCTTTAATAAGTCGTTGTCGGCCTTGGCGCTGGGCAAGTTTTCCAGCGCTGGCAAATGCCAGGCACCACAGACCACGGCAATGCGGGTAAAGCCGTCCTTCTGCGCCTGACGCATGCACTTGCGCATATGGGCTTCGCGCAACGCTTCCCGATGCTCTTCTTGCTCGTCCCGGTGTCGGTGCGGCGCTTCTTTGCGCAAACTGATCATGGCTTCGCGGATGGCGGTGAACAGCTCCAGGTCATCGCAGCGCTCTTCGATCATGTAGTTCCACCAGGACTCGCCGTCGCCGTGGCCAGCAGCTTGAGCCAGCCAGTCGAGGGGATCGCCATAGGCGGGTTGGTCGCCAGCCTCGACCTGACTTTCTTCGATTGGGGTTTCTTCTACTGCTAGGGATTCCGGCGCGGGTGATGCTTCATCCGGTTCCTTCTCCGCCTGAAGCTTGCACAAGGCAAATTGATGGGCAATTGGCAGGTCGATAAACCGCGTTTCAGTGCCGCGCGCCAAGGCGTAGCGCAGGGCCTGCCACTCGGGCGAAAACTCGGCAAACGGATAAAACGATGCCTGTTGCGATTCGTCCGGGTTGTAGATCAGCAGCGCCACCGGCGGCACCATCGCCACGTCCAACACTAGCGGCAACATGGCCTCGCCGTCGGGCGGGCCCTCGATTAACAGGCAATCCGGCTCCAAGGCTTGCAAGGCCGTCAGCAAGCTGCGCGCACAGCCCGGCCCGTGGTGGCGAACACCAAACAGATGAAAAGGAGAGTCAGCCATGGATCAGTCGAGCTCACGGCAGGCGCGATACAAATCTTTCCACTCGCTGCGCTCTTTCATCACTGTTTCCTGATACTCCCGCCAGACGACCGCGTCCTGCACCGGGTCTTTAACGATGGCGCCGACCAGGCTGGAGGCCAGATCATTGGCATGGAGCACGCCATCGCCAAAATGCGCTGCCAGCGCCATGCCGCTGTTGATGACCGAGATGGCTTCAGCGGTAGACAGGGTGGCGCTGGAGGGCTTGAGTTTGGTCTTGCCATCTTCCGTCTGGCCGTTGCGCAACTCGCGAAAGATTTGCACCACCCGGCGCACTTCTTTGAGGGCGGGCGGCTCGCCCGGCAACTCCAGCGCCTTACCCATTTCGGCCACGCGTTTGGTGACGATGGACACTTCTTCAGCTTCGCTGGCAGGCACCGGCAGGATCACTGTATTGAACCGGCGCTTGAGTGCGCTGGACAGTTCGTTGATGCCTTTATCCCGATTGTTGGCGGTAGCGATGACGTTAAAGCCGCGCACTGCCTGGGTTTCGATGCCCAGCTCGGGCACCGGCAAGGATTTTTCCGAAAGGATACTGATTAACGAATCCTGCACGTCGGCGGGGATACGTGTGAGCTCTTCCACGCGCGCAGTTTTGCCCTGCTCCATAGCGCGCATTAACGGGCTGGGTACCAAGGCTTTGGCGGAGGGGCCTTTGGCGAGCAATTCGGCGTAGTTCCAACCGTAGCGCAATTGCTCCTCACTGGTACCCGCGGTGCCTTGAATCAGCATGGTGGAATCACCACTGATGGCAGCCGCCAAATGTTCGGACACCCAGGACTTGGCTGTGCCCGGTACACCGAAGAGTAACAAGGCGCGGTCGGTGGCGAGAGTTGCCACAGCCGTTTCGATAATCCGGCGGCTACCGATGTATTTGGCGCTGACCTCGAAGCCGTTATCCAATTTGCCACCGAGTAGATAAGTGGCGACCGCCCAAGGTGACAGCGCCCAGTTGGTGGGGCGTTGGCGAGTGTCAGATTTTTGCAGGGCGTCCAGCTCTTCAGCGAATTGGTGCTCGGCGTGTTGGCGCAGGATTTGGCTCATGTCATCTTCCTGATCAGAGAGAGGTTAAATGTTCAACTTAGGTGTTCAATCAGCACTTTGCGCTGCTCGATCACGCGCAGTACGCGCGCCACCGTTTCGGCAAAGAATTGGGTAGTGGGTTGGTCAATCGGCCAGCTTTGGGCTGCATCGGCAAAACAATCCGTCGGGACTAAACAGGCAAAGTCCACCAGCGAGTTGCGCAGGGTGTAATCCCATTTGCTGTGGTCTTCGGCCAGATCCTTTTTGATACGCTGAAAAACCTTACGCGCGAGCTGGCTGGAGACCTGGGTATCCAGCCCCCGGCTTTTGACAATCCGGGCGAGCAGGTCGCCGTGCGCGATCTGCTTTTGGCCCTTATCGAGCAGCGCCAGCCAATAGTCTTCTTGCTCATTAGCCGATAAAAGATCGATCAGCTCAAAACCATCGAAAGAGAAGTCTTTAATCGTTGGCTGTGCCAGCAGGGCGCTGGCCCATTCCTGATTGGCTTCACGCAACAGTGCATGGTGCCAGGCACGCAGTAACGCCAGGCTCCAGTCGCTACCCCGTGCCCACTTCAATAACTCGGTGGGCGTCAGTCCGGTAGCCTGTTCCCACCACTGCAGCGGCAGGGCGCGCGCCAGTTGATAAAGCCACCACGCACGCTGGCCTAGAGGCTCGCTTTGCGTGCGGTTTTCTTCAATAGCGTCTTGCTTCCAATCAGGATCGAAAGCTTCGGGGGGCTCAAGAGTCAGGGTTTTTCGCAATAGTTTGCGCTCACTAACAAGGTAGCAGTTAACCCGCGCGGTCATTCGCTGGACGTAGCCGCTTGCCGGTAAACTGGCCAGCAAATCAGCCGCCATCAGGCGGACCTCCTTGCTGCGGTCGCCGAGTAAACGATTCAGCAGCGGCTCATCTTCAGTACTCAAACCAACCCGTAAAGTCTCTGCCAACAGGGTGCGCTCGCGCGCGTCAATATCGCCCAAGGTATCTTGCAAGCGCTGCCGCGCTGCCGCGGGATCTTGTTGCCGCAGCAGGTGCAAAAAAGCCGTGCGCTGCTCGCGCGTCCCGGTCTCCCACAGGTGTTCTTCAAGCCCCTGGCGTTGGGAAAACAGATACGCCCAATCCGCATTCAAGTCAGCCAACCAGAAGCCGCGCTCGCCCGCGACCGGCTCAAGATAGGGGCGCAGCTCTTTGTGGCGCGCACCCAGATTAAGGAGAGCGGGTAACAGGCGCGGCGGTAGATGCAGATCGCGCCGTGCAAACGCGCGTAAAGCCTCTGCCTGCAGGGGCTGCGGCGCTTCATCAATGATCTCCTGCATCACCTTGAGCAGGATTTTGTTGTCGGGAATAGGGCGGCTGGACACGGGTGATGGTGGGTGGGCGCGTGCGCTTAGCAAAGGCTCAAACCCGGCCAAAGCGCCGATGCTGAGCGCACCAGCAGTGCGCAACAACAAGGTGTCCGGCGAGTCAGTTGCTGCTGTGATATCGGTCAGGAGTTCACCGAGCGCGCCTTCTGCAGTGGGCAGAGCAGGCGAAGTGCGCTCGCTGCCGATCAACGCCTGAGAGGCGAGTTGTTGCTGCAATAAACTCATGGGTTTGCCGCTCCTTCTTGCCATACCAAATTCGGGTTCCAGGCACTGAGCGGCCGCAGGTTTTCCCCATCCCATTCCCCGAAGATAGTCACCGCCATGCCTCCGGCCTCGGCGATTAATGGCCAGACATCCTGATCGGAAATTCGCAGTGGCATCCCTAATTGGTCAGCGGTAACAAGCTGCCAACCGGAACTGTTGGGGGTGGGGACTACCTGATCGATCATCATCGGCAGCGGCCATTGCCAGGGATTGGCGGCGACGGCGGCGGCCAGATCGGCGAGGGTTTTCGATGAGGGCGATCTTAGCGGCGATGCGTCTGCTTCCACTGAAATTAGCTCCGGCGTATCCACCACCAATGCACGCAAAGGTGCCGCACCGGGGTAAAACGCCAGGGTCATCTTCAGGTGGGTGCCGGTCAGCAGGTTGAGATCGAAGCGGCGGGTGCCATGGGAGAAGTCCAGCAGCAGCGCACGCCGACCGGAGGCCTGCCCCAGCAACCACACGCGGCGCACCCACAGGCGGTCTTCTTCATCGACGCGTTGGCCAAGCACCAGCCAGGTGTCAGAAAGCGTCTCGCCGGTTGCCAGAACAACCTCTTTGTCGGTAGTTAAGCCTAGCGCTGCGCGCAAATCCGCCTGCGCCGGCTCGGGTAAGGAATCCAAACGCTGGAAACCATCAATTATTAATTGCAGTTGGCCAAACGCCGCAAGAATTCGTGCGGGCCAGTGTTCATCGGCGCCCACGCGTTGCTCCAACTGGCGCAAACGCTGGGCAATACCGGGCAATTGCGCATCGACCATGCGCTTGGCCATCTCCTGCCAAACCTCCGCGCGACTACTGAGTTGGGCCAAGCCCTGACGGATATTATCGGCTAGCCAGCGTTGCAGATCGGCCAGCCCGGCGGCCATGCGCTCCCGCCGCGCGGCTTCGCGTTTCGCGGTTGCCTGGGGGTCGGCCGGTGCCGCTGCTTTTTCAACGGCTTCGGCCTTTTTAGCTTCCTGCTTTTCGGCGCGATTCTGGCGTGAGTCAAGCCATTCGCTAACCCAGGCGGGCGCGTCACTGGTTGTAAAAGCGGTTTGATGTTGCAGCCATAGCAGCAGCAGAGCCAAGCCATGTTTACAGGGGAATTTGCGGCTGGGGCAACTGCATTTAAAGGCGGGCCCGGATTTATCGATCTGCACCTGGTAGGGTTTGGAGCCGCTCCCCTGGCACTCGCCCCACAGTGCAGCATCATTAAATTGCAGCTTGGGCCACTTGGCGGGAATCACCAAACCCTTGGCGGCTTTGGCGGAGGCTTCGTCGGGAGCAAGCTGTTGTATATCGTCGAGGCTCAGGTCCATTTGTCTTTATCGTCGGTCACTTTAACTGGCCAGATGATCTCTGATTTTGGTGCCAGTTAAAAGTCGTAACGTAAAAGAATCGTGTTTTTACCTCGCATAGATGAGCACCGGCTTTTGGCGACATAACATCAGTGATTAATCAACGGAGGTTAGGTTATGCATGACCTTTACTGGGGGAATGACGCGGCGGAGGGAGCGGCTACCTTATAACAAAACATACTATCAACTGCTCAGTTTGGCAGAACCAAGCCTCATAAGATTCGAGCAGTACGTCAACCAACAATAACTCCACCAAAACACCATATTTAAAAATAATTTCATTGATGATATATCTGAATGAAATAGAAAGATGGGTTAGTTCAAACATATTTCATCTAACAATGACCCGGGTGTCAGGTTTTTCTCATGATTCTCAATAGCATTCCAAAAATATCAGTGGTTCTTGTGGCAATTACCGTATTACTTCTAAATGGATGCGACGGTAACACCGCTACTCCAGCAAGCAATACAACACCGCAAGCCTCTTCCGCGGAAGCCAGCTCATCCTCAAGCAATTCAAATTCTTCCAGTTCTTCCAGTTCTTCCAGTTCATCCAGCTCTTCAAGTGTTCAGGAACGCAGGGGATTTACACATCCAGGCGCTCCGCTCAGCTTGTCGGATCTTGAGACACTCAAAGCCTATATCGATGAAGGTAGGGAGCCATGGAAATCCGGTTTCGAGCTCTTGGCGAATGACGGTAGAGCCCAGCATACCTTTACCATGGCTGGCCCTCACGAGATTGTGAGTCGCGCCCCTAATAACGAGAATCTGTGGCCCTGGCGCAGCGATATGATGGCGATTTGGAATCTCTCGCGGATGTGGTACTTCACCCAGGACGACAGATACGCTGAAAAGGCGCGTGAGATCCTGCTGGCCTGGGCCACCACTCACACCGAGTTCTCGGGGCGCGAATCGATGCTCGATCTGGGCGACTACGCCTACATGTTCGTGGGTGGCGCGGACATCCTGCGCGGTACCTGGTCCGGCTGGACAGAGGAGGACACGGCGACCGTCAAGAAGTATTTCAACGATGTCCTGATGCCGGCGGCGAATCCTTATGGTGAAATCCAATACGGAGCCGCCAACAAGGGCGCGTTGGCCCTCGTCGCAATTGGACTGATGGCCATCTTCAATGACGATATCGAGAAGCTGGACGAGGTCGTCTACCAGGTTCGCACGCTCGCGCATATCGGGCTGCGCAGTTCGAACGACCTAGGCATGCTCGGCGATTACCTCCGCGACCAGGGTCACGCTTATGGGCAAATGCGGTCACTGGTCATGCTCGCCGAAGCACTCTGGAAGCAGGACATCGACATTTATTCCGATCTTGACAATCGTCTGCTGGCGGCGGGTGAATATTTCGCGAGAGTGAACGAGCTCGTACCCACGGCCGCGCTTCCTTTCGGCACTACCGATGCGTACTACACCGTTGACGTCACCAACCGGGGTTGGGGAGGTTGGGGTGGCGGGAGTATCGGGCTGTTTCAGGTACACGGTGCCTACAATATCCGCAAAGGCCTGGAGACCCCCTTTATTGATCAGAGACGCCTCTGGATGCCAGTGGACGGCGGCAATTTCGTATTTCTGAAGGACACCGACACTTCGACCGCGACACCCGCGCCGGAACTTTCCATTCCATCGACAACTTCGATCACGTCGGGATTCAGCGGTGTTGATATCGGCGGCGCTACCCCGGCCGGTCAAGCAACATACGTTGCAGGGACGGACACATGGATCGTCAATGGCGCGGGCTCCGAGATCTGGGCTGGGAACGACAGTAACTTCTTCGCTTACAAAGCTATCACCGGTGACGGCGCCATCATCGCCAAGGTTGAATCGGTACAAAATACCCGTGAGGCCGCCAAGGCAGGTGTGATGATGCGCACCAGCCTTGAGCAGGGCGCGCCCCGCGCCTGGATGGCCCTCAGCGGTGGGGGGAATCTTGAGCAAAACATGCCGGGCCTCCAAGTTTATGGTGGTACCAACTACGGGAACAAAGTCCTCGCCGGTGGATTTTCTTCTTACTGGGTGAAACTCGAACGCATCGGCAACGCGATCACCGGCTATGTTTCTCAGGATGGCACCAACTGGGCCGCCACCAATGTCGGTCGAATCAACGGTCCACTTCCCGAAACGATCTATGTCGGCCTGGTGGTTTCATCGACTGATAACGGAACCTTGAACAGCTCCACCTTCAGCCACGTCCAGATCACCGGCGGCGACGGTAACGCGCTAATATCCGTGCCCGCCGCGCCCGCTGCCCTGTTGGCCGCCCCGGGGGATGGCACCGTTCCGCTGCGCTGGCAGGCATCCTTCGGGGCCACCGGCTATTCGATCAATCGCTCCACCACCAGCGGCGGCCCCTACCAAACCGTCGCAACGGATATCAAGGGCAGCAGCTACACGGATACCTCGGTGACCAATGGCACGACCTACTATTACACCGTCACGGCGAGCAACTCCGCCGGCACCAGCGATCTTTCTCCTGAGGACAGCGCCACACCCGCTCGCCCACTGGTGAACGTCGCAACCGATGGTGTCGCCTACGACAGTGCGCTCAACTCGGCCAACGCCAGTAACGCTTTCGACAGGACCTCAGCAACGGAATGGTTCTATGGAGGTGTGACTGGTGTGTTGCAGTATGATCTTGGCCTTGGCCGCACGGAGATCGTTCAACGCTATTCGCTCATCAGCTCCTTAAACAGGGCTTCACGCGATCCCAGAAACTGGGAGTTTCAAGGTTCCAACGATAGTGCCACCTGGACGACACTGGACAGGCAAAGCGATCAGATTTTTGCCGAGCGGCTCAAGATGAAGACTTACACCATCTCAAGTCCGGCTGCCTACCGTTATTACCGTCTCAACATCACCGCCAATAATGGCGACGATGCCTTTATAACGGTCGGTGAATTCGGATTGTTCGCTTCCCGGCCACAGTGAATCTGATACTTCTTGATGTTACACAGCCCGCAGAGCCTGAAGTTCTTCATAAGCTTGGCGGGCTGCTCAAATAAACAGTTTTGTCCTTAATGCAAAAGGTTGTCTCCGTAGTCATTCAGAGACCGACCATGTTGGATTTTTACCGGAGAGAATAACGTTTACCTGAAAAGAAAAGCTTATTGCTGCCGGGTGCGGCTTAATGTGCGCACTCACACCGGCAAGGCGGTTTTATCCACCGGTGATTTCAAGACAAACGAGGAATGTACGCCGCTCACCCCGTCAATACGGGTGAGTTTTTGCAGCAAAAATTGCTGATAGGCATCCATATCTTTCACGATGACCTTCAGCAAATAATCGGCTGATTGCCCGGTAATCAAATGACACTCGAGCACTTCCGGGTAGCTGCCGACAGTTTTCTCAAAGTTGTCTAAAAGTTCGGGGGTGTGTTTATCCATGCTGATCTGGATAAACGAAACAAGGGTGAGGCCGAGTTGACGGGCGTTGAGCAGGGCAACATAGCCATCGATAAACCCTGCTTCTTCCAGTTGGCGCACGCGACGCAAGCAGGGCGAAGGCGAAAGATTAATCGCGTCTGCCAGCTCCTGATTGGAGATGCGCCCGTGCTTTTGCAGGGTTTCGAGGATCATTTGGTCGTAGCGGTCGAGATTCATAGGGCAGTTACCAGAAGCGTTGAAAACCGCATTAAATTCATGTTGATAGAACCCAAGCTAATGGTTTTACGGTAGGTTTCGGTAAAGGCGGCCAAAATCTGGATCGCCAGCCAAGCGTTTGGGTGGTCGCAACTAGTCTTTGCTGGCGAAAACATAGAAAAAGAAGCCGCCACAAAAACCCCCCGCGCACAAAAATCCAATGCTGTCAGCATACTAATCCAATAAAACTGAATTTACAGCAATAATATTGCTGAGCTTAGATATTGATAGCAATTTTGGCAATATTGTAGCGCGCAATCACCGCTATACTGTGCCCAACCTGCTCGCCAAGACCTGGTCGTCACGAGCGAGTTGCGGGGCCGGTCTGCGGGCTTTAACCAAGCCCACTTAATAACCGGCAGCCAGCGGGGTACTCCCTAAGGCTATTCCTGCAAATCTTGCGTCGGGTTTACTGTTTGTATTTTCTGCTTTTCTTTTCAGTTGCGGAGTTAACCCATGATTGCCAATCCATCCAGCAAGTATCAGCGCTTTGTCGGTGTGGCCTTGCCCGACCGCCAGTGGCCGAACAAGATCATTGAAAAACCGCCCATTTGGATGAGCACAGACCTGCGCGATGGCAATCAGGCGCTGATCGACCCGATGTCGGTGGCGACCAAGTTGCGTTTCTTTAAAGAACTGGTGGCGATTGGTTTTAAAGAAATCGAAATTGGTTTCCCCTCTGCATCGGAAACCGATTTTGAATTTACCCGTTTATTGATCGAACAAAACCACATTCCCGATGATGTCACCATCGAAGTGTTGGTGCAGGCACGTTACGACCTGATTGAAAAAACCGTGCAGAGTTTACGCGGCGCCAAGCGCGCGATCTTGCATATGTACAACCCGCTTGCGCCAGCGTTTCGCAAGATTGTCTACAACACCGATAAAGACGGTGTGAAAAATATCGCGATCCAAGGCACCAAATGGGTAAAAGAATTAACGACGCAAGCACCGGAAGTGGATTGGACGTATCAATATTCGCCAGAAGTGTTTTCCAGCACCGAAGTGGAATTTGTCAAAGAAGTATCCGATGCCGTTGCTGAGATCTGGCAACCCACACCGACCAAAAAAATGATCCTCAATTTACCGGCCACGGTAGAGATGAACACACC
This sequence comes from uncultured Cellvibrio sp., assembly GCA_946886255.1. The sequence continues at coordinate 16,154 of CAMPIG010000025.1, forward strand.
CAATACTTACGCCGACCAAATTGAGTGGATGCATCGCAACATCAACAAACGCGATTCCATCATCATCAGCGTGCACCCGCACAATGATCGCGGCACGGCGGTGGCAGCGGCTGAGTTGGCGGTGATGGCCGGCGCGGATCGTGTGGAGGGCTGCTTGTTTGGTAATGGCGAGCGCACCGGTAATGTTGATCTGGTCACGCTCGCGTTGAATTTATATTCGCAAGGTGTTCATCCCGGCCTCGACTTTTCCGACATCGATCGCGTGCGCAAGTTGGTGGAAGACTGTAACCAGTTGCCGGTGCATCCGCGTCATCCTTACGCGGGCGAGTTGGTGTTTACCGCGTTCTCCGGCTCGCATCAGGATGCGATAAAAAAAGGTTTTGCGGTGCAGAAAAAAGACGCGCTTTGGGAGGTGCCTTACTTGCCGGTTGATCCGGCGGATTTGAACCGCAGTTACGACGCTGTGGTGCGCGTCAACAGCCAATCCGGCAAAGGCGGTGTGAGTTTCCTGTTGCAGCAGGAAGCGGGCTTGCAGTTGCCGCGTCGGTTACAAATTGAATTCAGCAGCGTGGTGCAAAAGATCAGCGACACCACCGGTAAAGAAGTCAGAAGCAGCGAAATTGCGCAGTTGTTTGAGCAGGAATATTTTGCGGTGACTGCGCCATTCCGTTATCACAGCAGCAAAGTGAGTGAAGATGCTGAGCATGTGGATATCATCATCCATGCGCAGCACCAGGAAAGCCTCATCTCGCTGTCCGGTAGCGGCAATGGACCTATCGACGCCGCCGCGCACGCGCTGAGTCAGCAGATCGGCAAGGAGGTCAGCGTTGTGGACTACCACGAACACGCTATTGGTGAAGGCTCTGATGTGGCGGCGATCTGCTACGTGGAATTAAAAGTGGATCAGGGCAAGCCGGTATTCGGCGTCGGTAAGGACAGCAACATTATTTCAGCGGCGATCAAGGCATTGCTGAACGGCGTGAACCGGCACCAGAGAACCAGTAACTAGTGCCCAGCGGTCGGTGGTTGGACACACCGGCCGTTGAATTCAGGAGCGCTAAATTTCTAGCGTTCGACACAAACCAATGGCAAAAACTGGTGTAAAGTAATTCACCGCCATCGCGCTGTCACAACCACGCCGTTAGAATCGGGCGAATCACAAGGAGTAGCTTATGGGCCAAACCACCTTTGCCAACTGTCGCGGCATCGTCCACAAAGGCAGTAACGGCGTGAGCATTGTCTTTCCCGATGTCTGTAAGACTCCCACCCCGGGCGGACCTGTGCCGATTCCCTATCCCAATATCGGCAAGTCCTCCGATACCTCAAAGGGGCCCAAAAGCGTAAAAACCGACGGCCAAATGCCGATGGTTAAAGGCGCGCAGTACACGCGCAGCATGGGCGATGAGCCGGGTACTTTGAAGGGCGTTGTCAGTAGCGACCAAATGGGCGTCTGCGAATTCATGATGTATTCACCGGATGTGAAATTCGAAGGTAAAAATGTATGTCGCATGGGTGACCCGTTGTTTCATAATAAGAAAAACATCATGGGCTGATAAGGGCCAGCGGAAACTCATTACTGACTGCAGAATCGAAGGAACCGTTAATGTCCCAGCATACCAAGGTCTATGTGGCTGGCGCCGGTATTATCAGCCCCCTCGGCCCCACATCCGCCGCCATGGCGGCGGCGGTCAATGCCGGTATCAGCGTCGTCCAGGAAACCGCGCTGCTGAGCAAGCACCTCGTTCCTATCAAGATGGCTTTGGTACCGGAACCGGCATTGAGCCCCCTTGACCCTCGTTTGATCGCCGCAAAGTTACCTTCCCGACAAGAGCGATTACTGCGCATGGCGGCTCCGGCGCTGCAACAATTGCAACCGCTTTTGCCCCAAGGCGTTGTGTTGCCGATGCTGCTCGCCTTACCGGAAGTTATCGCTAATCTCAGTCACCCCTGGCGCGGTAATGCGATTGAGCACCTGGCTGTACAGAGTGGTATTCCATTGGATTCGCGTAACAGCAAGGCCGCTGAAATCGGGCGTGCTGGCGGCTTGCATGCGCTCAAACATGTGTTCCAATTGATGGAACAAGGCCACGATTGGGTATTGCTGGGCGGTGTGGACACTTATTGGGATGCAGAATTGTTAGTGCGGCTGGATGCACAGGATCGGCTACTGCTGGAAAACAGTCTCGATGGATTTCAACCGGGCGAGGGTGCCTGTTTTGTGTTGCTGGCCAGCGAGCGGGTTGTCGGATCATTAGCCGCACCGCGCGTGGCGCTCTACCGGCCCGGTATCGCACAAGAAGCTGGCCATCGTTACAGCGACGAACCTTATCGCGGTGATGGTCTGGCTAACGCTGTCCGTGAAGCTATCGCGCAAGCACCGGCGGCGAAGATCGATGCTGTCTGGACCAGCATGATCTACGATAGCTACGGCGCAAAAGAATTTGGCGTGGCCATCACGCGCAACAGCGCGCATTTTTCTCCGGCCGCCAGCCAGAATCATCCCGTAGATCGATTAGGTGATGTGGGTGCGTCTATCGGGCCGACCCTGATTAACCTGATCTTTGAATTATCCCGACGCCCCGGGAAAGTGGGGCAACACCATTTGCTCTGCTGCTCGTCCGATACTGCCTATCGCTCGGCGGTGCGCCTGGACATAGAAGCAAACCCATAAGGAGACACCCATGACCGACATCGGTGAAATGATTGCACCACCGGCGCTTCACAAGGAACCCAACGAAAAATGTCCCTTCTGCCCACCGGCGGAACCGGTGAAGTACACCACCTATCCCGGGGTAAAGAATAATTCAACGCACCTGGCGTCCATCATGGAAAAGCCAGCCCAGTTGACCTCCTTACAAGCAGGCGCCCGGCCACAAACGGGTAAGGCGGATAAAGACGGATATATCCAGGAGCAACAAAAACCTGAAGCGCGCAAAGAAAATAAAGACAAATTTTACACGCATCAGGCTCACCACCTTATCAGCGGCAAACAGGCGCTTAAGGGCAGCCCCATGGAAAAATGGATCACCGCCAGCGACAAAAATGATAAAGATACGGGCTACTCGGTGAACTCTACCGGTAATGGCTTCTGGGCGCCGTCGGTACCGAAAGAATTGGTAGGTAAATGGGGCGTGGCTAAAAAAGTTTTAACGAACGAGGAACGGCAGAAATGGGCCGAAAAAGTCATGAAGGATGCTAAAGCGCAGGCGCATATCGGACCGCACAACATTACCGATCCGGATGACCCCAAAGGCTATAAACATCAACGCTACGATAAATATATCAAAGCAAAACTGACCGTCATGTCGGACCGGGTTAAAGCCTGGTCGAACAAATGTTTTCTCTGCGAAGATGCCAAAAAGAAGAACAAAAAACCCCAGGCAAACTACACAGTTCACGATGCCCTGGATCGCCTGTCCAGTCATTTGCAAGGCCAGATAACCGGATCGAGAAAAACCTGGAAAATATTTCTTTCGAAATATGCATTGGCGTTCCATAAGCCCGTTTGTACAGACAAAAGAGAAAGAGGATGAACATGAACAAATATTACCAGCTGACTGATGATTATTTTCTAGATTATGGCATCACGGATGGACCGACCTTGCCCGATGAAAGTGTCATGGCGGGAAAATGGGTAGACGCTGACACCTTGCCTAAACTGGTTTATGAAGTAGATGTACCCGATGATGAATCCTGTCCGCATTTTATGACCGGTGAAGCTGTCATTGTCAGTGAACAATTTATCAAAGTGCTGCAAGGTGCTGGCGTGACGAACTTCCAGCAATTTCCCGCGCTGCTGATTAACCCGGACACCAAAAAACAACGCACAGGATATTTCCTGTTTAATGTGTTGGGTATGTTAAAAGCGGCTGACCTTCAAAAATCTTCTTTCGACACGTTGATGGAAGCCGACGAGGAGGGTGTTGAGGTGCCTTTGGTGGCGTTTAATGAAATCGTGCTGGACGGCAGCAAGCCGCGTGGCCTGCGAATGTTCAGAATGGCGGAAGACCCTACAGTTTTAGTGATTGACGAACACATAAAAACCGCGCTTAAAGAAAACCGTCCGGAAGGCGGTTGGGGGGTAATGTATGAAGAAATTGATGTGGTTTGATCAAAAGTAATCGTTGCTGAAAATTTCTCGTGTGAAAGCAGCAAAATTTTCGGCAGAAAAGCAAAGCTCATACAGTAAACAGAGACTGGATGAGCTTATCCTACAGGCTAGAAACTATTTAATACCTCAAGTGTTCCCTGCGCGGATCGTCTGGTAAGCACGAATAAGCGGCTTGCGCTGTAGCTACCTTCATCTAGCGTAACATCATCGCGAATCAACAAATCTTCCAGACCATCATCATTCACATCACCAAGAGCTAAACGCTTGATATTATGATTAACGCCTTCTGTTTTGTAATGATAAACGTCGGTATCCAATTGATCGACTGATATTATCTCTTCGACATCGGACCACACCCGAATATCAGGATTTTCATTCAGTCGTTTTTTTTCTTCAGATGAGATCACCAGCGCGACTTCATCGGGAAATTTATCGGCTAATGTCTTATCAAACGTTATACTCCGCACAAACGATTTATCTGAAGCCTGCATGGACAATGCCTGCTGCACGGCCAAGCAAGAAATACCGACCACGCGATAAGCAGGATACTCACTAGGTCTAACGGGTTCCGCTTGATCATCAACAGCAAAATAATTGCGACAGGAATCTACTGTGTGGGATTTCTCTCCCGGTGCGCTAACTTCAATGGAAAAACTCCAAGGCGTATTTAGCTGAGTAGCAAGAGCCTCTTTTTTTACACCGGCAGATTCGGACCCCTCTGCAAGAAAATCATCCAGGCGGAGTGGATCAAATAAGCTCACCGCCAACGAGGAATGATTATATTCACCGACGACAGCGCATCCCGTAGCAACCAAAACAAAAATAATAATGGAGAGCAATAGATAAAGGATTTTCATAGCGTTAACATCCTATGGTTTTTTTGAGTTGGACGCTGCCGTTGCGCTGTCTTTAGCCGCTTTTTCGAGCAGATCCTTAACATATTTATTGCGTGCGTCACTGACATCGGACCGATTGCTTTCTTTAGCTCCTTCAGACCAATTTTTTGCTTTGATATATTTATTAAAGGTAGGAAATTTACTTTTCAGATTGGTCATCCCTAAATTGAAGATCATGTCAAACAGTGCCAGCCGGACTTCGCTTGGATATGCGGCAAAAGCCTCCGCGCCATAGACCTTTTTTAATTCGCCTTCGAAGGTATCGATATGCTTATTGGTCAACTTGTCGATATCCGTCTTCTTAAGCTTTAGCTTGGTATGCTTTTTATAAGTAGAACTAAGCAAACCCTTGGTTTGCTTTTTGACGGTATCATAATCAGTTTTTATTTGATCTTTGGTCGCAGCTTTACTGTCTTTTTGTACAATAAATGCGAGGGATTGGGCATTTGTCAATGTTGATAGTAAATGTCCAACACCGACGGTAACGAAACCTTTAGTGTCGAGATACATATGTTCGACACAGCCTTCATAAGTTTCAAGCTTTTGCCGCAAGGTGGTTTTTTCTGATTCGGATGCCATTTGCAATACCTTTATCCTTAAGTTAATTTTAAGAT
>CAMPIG010000026.1 GCA_946886255.1 uncultured Cellvibrio sp.
CTTTTTCGTAGAGGCGGGTAAAGAACCACTGTTCCCATTTGTAATAGTCGGGCTTGCAGGTGGTGACCTCGCGGGACCAGTCAAAACCAAACCCCAATTGTTTGAGTTGGCCGCGCATATGATCGGTATTGGAGTAAGTCCATTTCGCGGGCGCGGTATTGTGTTTGATGGCCGCATTTTCAGCGGGCAGACCGAATGCGTCCCACCCCATGGGGTGCAGAACGTTTTTACCTTGCATGCGTTGATAGCGTGCGATCACATCAGTGATGGTGTAGTTGCGCACATGGCCCATGTGCAACTTGCCACTGGGGTAGGGGAACATCGCCAGGCAGTAGAATTTCTCTTTGCTGGGGTCTTCAACGACCTTGAAACTCTGGTGTTCCTCCCAGTATTGCTGGGCGTCGGCTTCTACTTGCGCGGGATTGTATTGCTCTTGCATGCTGGTTTACGGCCTATACTTGAGAAGGTAAAGAAAGGCGGTGATTATAGAGGTTGAGCCGCGTTTTTGGGTATAACTGCACGTGAATTACGCTTTTTTATTGTTTTTTGCTGTCTGAGTGTCGAGTCCCCCTGAGTTAACCATGCCAGAGGTAATCGCTATGAAATCGACTAACCACTATCACAACCCCTACCATTCCGATGCTGCTCAAGCTGACAACGAGGCGGGCGTTATGCTCACCTTACAACAGGCTGTTGAGCATGAGTTGGGTGATCTGGTTGCCCTTGAGTTAACCGCAGAACGCATGGCGGAAGATGAGGCATCCTTGCTTGGCGCCTATCTGTCAGAAGATGCCGAAAAAGCCAAAGGCTTTTGGCACGAGTTGAAAGATGAATTGGTGATGTGGGAAATCAGCACCGGGCAGCTCCTGCTGTCAGCCGCTGACCCGACCCGCACCGATTGGCATCGCCACGGCTGGTGGCAATCTGATCAGGATCTTGATCTGCACTAAATCCCTGCCGGTGTTATCCTCACCAGGCCACGAGCTCCTTGAGTAGGGGCGGGTGGTCATCATCCTTAAAATCCAATAAAGTCCGACCGTTTTTTGCCGGCGGCTCAGGTGAGAGAAGTTTGTTATGTTTCCATATCGTAAAGGCAGGACCTACGTCCACCTGCTGGTTTTGCTGTGTCTGTTTTCTTCTGGAGTATCTGCCCAAGTGTCTGCATTGCCTCGTGAGCCTCTATATATCTGGTCAGAAAAAGCCCTGGTAACGCCGGATCGCGAGGCGGTGCAAAGTGAGAGGGTATTCGCCGTGGACAACCCCTCTATCACGCCTTTTTGGCCGAAACCGGCCTTGGCCAATGGTGCCGCAGTAGTGATCTTTCCCGGTGGTGGCTATGTACGCCTGGCGATTGAACACGAAGGCTACGATATTGCGCGCTGGTTTAATCAGCAGGGCGTAGCGGCTTTTGTGGTGAAGTATCGAATGCAGGAGTATGGTTTTCCCGCGCCCTTGCTAGACGGTCTGCGGGCAGTGCGCTATGTGCGCGCCCACGCGGCGAATTGGAATCTGGATGCGGAACGAATCGGGGTGGTTGGTTTTTCAGCCGGCGGGCATCTCGCAGCCAGTGTGGCGACCCGTTATAACTTTCGTTCAGCCCAACTATCCGATGATCCGTGGCAGAATGTCAGTGCCCGGCCGGATTTTGCCATTCTGGGTTATCCGGTCATTACTCTGGATGGACCGGACGCCCATAGAGGCTCGCGGCAGGCGCTGTTGGGCGATAATCCCACGCCCGAGCTGGTGCGCGAAAACTCCCTGCAATATCAGGTTAAGGCCAAGGTGCCGCCGATGTTTATCGTCCATGGTGCCAACGACAAAGGAGTGCCTATTGGGAATAGTCTGGAACTTTTTGCTGAAGTGCAAAAACACAATAAACAGTCTGAACTGCATATCTACCAGACCAGTGCCCACGGTTTTGGGATGCGCGAGGGAGAGGGAACAGCTTCGGATTGGCCTGCTGCGCTGTTGAGCTGGTTGCGCCACAACGGCTGGCTTACGAAAGCTACCCATCAGCCAGAGGTTCAGCCATGAAGCCATTCTTCATATTCCTTATGGCCTGCCTGATCGCGGCCTGTGCCTCCCGACCGGATACATCTAACTCCCCCACGCTGTTTCTGGTAGGAGATTCAACCATGGCAGACCAGCCTGAGCACAAATACCCGGAGCACGGCTGGGGGCAAATGCTGCCTGAGTTTTTGACGGCAGGAATCCGATTGCAAAACCACGCGATGAATGGGCGCAGCACCAAGAGCTTCCGCGATGAAGGTCGCTGGCAGGCCGTGATGAATCAGCTCAATGCGGGCGATCTGGTGGTGATCGGCTTTGGCCATAATGACCAGAAGCGTGAGGATCCGACACGCTACGCAGAGCCTTGGACGGACTATCGTGCCAACCTGATACGTTATATCGAGGAAGCGAGAAGCAAGGGGGCAGACGTCATTTTGGTGACTTCTATCCGCCGCCGTCACTTCGATGATCAGGGCTCTTTACAGAAAACTTTGGGCGATTACCCGGCCGTTGCCCGGCAGGTGGCAAAGGATATGTCAGTGTCCTTGGTAGACTTAAATCAACTCACAGCTGATTGGCTGACTGAGATAGGGCCTACCGCAAGTAAACAGCTTTATATGCATGCTGCTCCCGGTCAATACGTCAACCTTCCGCCGGAAGGCAAGCAAGACAATACCCACCTGCAAGTCGAAGGTGCCCGCCAGGTGGCCGGTTTGTTTGTAGCCGACGTCAAACGGCAGCAACTGCGGCTGGCCAAGTGGTTGAGGTGACCATGCCCGGACGCGGCGATTTTTCAACCATATCCGGCTTGTACTTTGGCTGTGTCTGACTTACAATCGCCGCCCCTGAAAACCCATACGATGCTAGTCCCAAACGCCAGAGCATGCCGCTCGGCTACTTCGTGTCGTCCAAGCGTGTATTGGAGCAACTATGTACGCAATTTTTGAAAGCGGTGGCAAACAGCACCGTGTAGTGGAAGGCGAAACCCTGAAGCTCGAAAAGATCGAAGTGGCCACTGGTGACACCATTGAGTTTGATAAGGTTTACCTGGTAGGTACTGGCGGCGACGTTAAAATCGGTGCCCCGGTAGTAGCCGGTGCTAAAGTGACTGCTGAAGTTGTAGCTCACGGTCGTGCAGACAAAGTGAGAATCATCAAGTTCAAGCGTCGTAAGCACTCCATGAAACGCCAAGGTCACCGTCAATGGTTTACCGAAGTGAAAATCACTGGTATCCAAGGTTAAGAGGAATAGAAAATGGCTCACAAGAAAGCTGGCGGTAGTACCCGCAACGGTCGCGACTCACAAGCGAAACGCCTCGGCGTTAAAGCCTTTGGCGGTGAAGTGGTTCCGGCGGGCAGCATCATTGTTCGTCAACGCGGCACCCGTTTTCACCCCGGTGTGAACGTAGGTATCGGTAAAGACCACACCTTGTTTGCCAAGGCTGACGGTCAAGTGAAATTTGAGGTTAAAGGTCCAAACAATCGTAAATTCGTCAGCATCGTTGCTGCCTGATTGCGATTGCGGATCATAGCTTGCGCCGGTTGACTGGCGCTGGCACCTGAGAAGAATAAAAGCCCTGTCGTTGTCGTCAGGGCTTTTTTTATTCAGGATGTCGCTGCAAAGAAGTTGGATATCTTTTGTTTAAGATTGATTGGTTTACATATTTTGGTTAACGCCGGGAGTTCACCGTGAAATTTGTTGATGAAGCGCCGATCCATGTTGAAGCAGGAAAGGGCGGTAACGGCATGATGAGCTTCCGCCAGGAAAAGTTTATTGCCAAAGGTGGCCCTAACGGCGGCGATGGCGGCGATGGCGGCAGTGTTTATCTCGTTGCGGATGAAAACCTGAACACGCTTATCGACTATCGTTTCCAGCCCAAATACAAAGCTGAAGATGGCCAGAAAGGCGGCAGTAAAGATTGCACCGGGCGGAAGGGCGATGACTTGTTCTTGCCCGTGCCGGTCGGCACAACCGTCATTGATACCGATACCGAAGAGGTATTTGGTGATCTAACCAAGCACGGTCAGCAATTGAAAGTGGCCCAAGGCGGTTTTCACGGCTTGGGTAACACCCGCTTTAAATCCAGTACCAACCGCGCGCCGCGCCGTTTCACTTACGGTACCGAAGGTGAGGTGCGCAACCTGAAGCTGGAGATGAAGGTGCTGGCCGATGTAGGCATGCTGGGATTACCCAACGCCGGTAAATCGAGCTTTATCCGGGCGGTCAGTTCCGCCAAGCCCAAGGTGGCCGATTATCCCTTTACGACGCTGATTCCCAATCTCGGCGTGGTAAAAGTGCAGCAGTATCGCAGCTTTGTTATTGCTGATATCCCTGGTTTGATTGAAGGTGCGGCTGAAGGTGCAGGTTTGGGGGTGCGTTTCCTCAAACATTTAACCCGCTGTCGTTTGCTGATGCACATGGTTGATATGGCGCCGGTGGATGATTCTGATCCGGCAGACAATGTGCGTGTTATTGCTGAGGAATTGCAGAAGTTCAGCTCAACCCTGGCAAGCCGGGATCGTTGGTTACTGTTGAATAAAATCGACCTATTGCCATCGGATGAAGTGGAATCGCGCTGTCAGGCAGTCATTGATTCCCTTAACTGGACCGGCCCGGTATTTCGCATTTCCGCCTTGCACCGCGATGGCACGGCGCAGCTTGCCGGCAGGATCATGGATCACCTGGAAGCCGTGTGGGAAGAAGAAAGTGAAAACCCTGAAGCGCGCGAGCGTGAGATGCAGTTGCAACTGCAAATGGCCCAGGAAGCTCGTGACCGTATTGAAGAGCTGCGCGCAGCACACCGCGCTGCCAAGCGTGCACTGGGCGAAGATGACGATGATGACTTCGATGAAGGCGACTATGATGTTGAAGTCGAATACGTAAGGTAAATTGATGAGCAAACGAGATCTCATCCCCCAAGCCAAACGCTGGGTAGTCAAAATCGGCAGTGCGCTGCTGACCAACGATGGCAAAGGGCTGGATGCACAAGCTATCGCGGGCTGGGTTGCGCAAATGGCCACGCTGCGTCAACAAGGTATTGAACTGGTATTGGTATCTTCCGGTGCCGTAGCGGCGGGTATGCGTCGTCTGGGCTGGTCGTCCCGCCCTACGGAAATCCATCAACTGCAAGCCGCTGCTGCCGTCGGCCAGATGAGCCTGGTGCAAACTTATGAGGTGGAATTTCAGCGCTATGGGTTACTGACTGCACAGGTACTGCTTGACCATGATGATCTCTCTTCGCGTCAGCGTTATTTGAATGCTCGCTCTACATTAAAAACCCTGATTGGTTTAAGTGTTATTCCTGTTATCAATGAAAACGATACGGTGGTAACGGACGAAATCCGGTTTGGTGACAACGACACCCTGGGTGCGTTGGTTGCGAATTTGATTGAAGCGGATTTGCTGGTCATTCTTACCGATCAACTGGGCATGTATGACAGTGATCCGCGCAATAATCCCGATGCACAATTGCTCAGCGAAATTGCGGCTGAAGAGCCCGAGCTTGAAAAAATGGCAGGCGGCGGCGGTGTATTGGGGCGTGGCGGTATGATCACCAAAGTGCGCGCGGCGCGCGTTGCAGCGCGTTCCGGTGCGGATACGGTGATTGTCGGTGGCCGTATTGAAAATGCGTTATTGCGCTTGGCTGAAGGTGACAATATCGGCACTTTCCTGTGGGCGCAACAGCAACCTCAAGCAGCGCGCAAGCGCTGGATTTCCGGTCAGTTGCAAACTCGTGGCACCCTGGTGTTGGATGACGGTGCCGTGCGTGTTGTGCGCGAACAGGGTAAAAGTTTATTGCCGGTGGGTGTAAAAGAAGTGCGTGGCAATTTTACGCGCGGTGATATGGTGATTTGTGTTGCACCGGACGGCCGCGAAATCGCGCGTGGTTTGGTTAATTATCACGCGGATGAAGCGCGTAAGATTATCGGCAAGCCCAGCACCCAAATTGAAGCGTGGCTTGGTTATAAAGACGACGAAGAACTTATCCACCGCGACAACCTCGTCCTCTCCTGAACCGCCCTTTAAATCGAATCCGTAGGTCGGATTAGCCAAAGGCGTAATCCGACACTGCCCCTGATTCAGATTTTCGATGTAGACTTTCGATTTAAATTCTCAATTAATTTAAACGTTCATTTTAGTAATACCGCAACTCCGTAGCCTTCCCCCAAAACACCCGATAAGAAAAAATCGTGTAAGCGATAATCGCCGGCAGCACGATCATCACGCCAACTAAAATAAACCACAGGGATTCCGGCGCGCTGGCGGCTTCCCAGATATCCATCTCGCCCAAAACGATATAGGGGAAAAAGCTGTAACCCAGCGCAAAAAAACACAGGATAAAGATAATCGCTGCCCCAACAAACGGAATACCGCAGCCGAAATCATTTTCATACGGAAATTTACTGAGGTAGCGCTCGACCATCATAAAAGCAACAAAACAGACGGCGGGAATAATCAGCAGCAGCAACGCCAACGGGGTACCAAACCACTTCTCGAAAACATTATGACTCATCAACGGATTTACGGCAGACACGGCGATAATTCCTAACGCCATAAACCACATACAAATGCGCGCCCAGTGAGCCGCGCGCATCTGCAACTCCCCTTCAGTTTTCATCACCAGCCAAGCTGCGCCGATAAAGCTGTAGCCGGCCGTCACACAAATGGCGCTGAGTCCGGCAAAGGCGAATGCAGCAGGCGTTTCCTCAAACCCCATGACAAACATGCCCAGCATGTAGCCTTGGGCCAAGGTCGCCAGTAAAGAGCCGAATTTAAAAATCCTGTCCCACAGTTCCTTGTGATCTGCCGGCGCCTTTGCGCGAAAATCAAACGCTACACCGCGCATGATCAGTCCGCCGAGCATTGCTGTTACCGGCAAATAAAAATGATACAGGATCAAACTGTGTGCACTGGGAAAAGCAATTAATAAAATGCCAACACCCAAAACCAACCAGGTTTCGTTGGCGTCCCAGAACGGGCCGATGGAGGCGATCATCGTATCGCGTTGAGGATCAGAATCTGCCGGCAATAAAATACCCACGCCGAGATCATATCCGTCGAGCATGGCATAAATCAGGAATGCCAATCCCATTAAGCCGGTAAAAATCACCGGCAGCCAATAAGCTTCACCTGTCAAATTCATAACAAACCTCAGTTATGTCAGTACAATTATTTGCCGTGAATCGGACTGTGTTGTTCTTGTAGCGTTGGCATCTCATCGGAACGATCAACCAGCACAGACTTGCGAGCCATGACAAATAACGTGCGGATGTAAGCGATTAATAGCACCACATACAAAGTCAAATAAATACTGAGAGAAATGCCTACATTGCTGCTCGCTACGCTGGTAACGGCATCAGCAGTTTTTAACACGCCAGTTACCAGATAGGGTTGCCGTCCGATTTCGGTGACATACCAGCCAGCCAGTGTGGCAATCCAACCGGAAAAACTCATGGCGACCAACACGCGTAACATCAGTGGCGGCAGACTTTTTCTGTGCAACAACAGCAAGCTGGCAGTCCACGACACAATCAGCATTAACAGGCCGACGCCGACCATCAGACGAAAGCCGTAGAACAATGGTTTTACCGGTGGGTGCTCGCCATTAAATTCGTTTAATCCTTTAAGTTCACCTTCAACGTCATGGGTCAAAATTAAACTGGCGAAGTCAGGCACTTCTACGGCAAAGAGATTTTTCTTTTCAATTTCGTCGGGGATAGCAAATAACACCAGAGGAACGCGGTTACCGGTTTCCCAGATAGCTTCCATCGCTGCAATTTTTGCCGGCTGGTGTTTGAGCGTGTTTAATCCGTGTAAATCCCCCATGAATATTTGCAAGGGAATCAGTATGGCTGCAGCAAAAATCCCTACCTTTAACGCCAGGCGCGGTGCTGGTTTGTGGTCGCCTTTAAGGATGCGATACGCCGATATTCCTGCAATCAAAAAGGCAGCGGTTAATCCTGAAGCCAACATCATATGTGTAAGCCGATACGGCATGGAGGGGTTGAAGATGATGTCCCACCAACTGAGAGGAAAGGCCACGCCATCGCGCATCTCGAAACCGTCGGGCGTTTGCATCCAGGAATTTAACGCGAGAATCCAGAATGCCGAGAGGCTGGTACCAATGGCGACCAACAGTGTGGCGAGTGTGTGAATACGTGGGGAGACGCGATTGATGCCAAATAACATGATGCCCAGGAAAGTGGCTTCGAGGAAAAAAGCGGTTAACACCTCATAACCTAATAAGGGGCCGGCAATATTACCCACGGTTTCCATATAGCCGGGCCAATTGGTACCAAATTGAAATGACATCACCAATCCGCTGACAACACCAATCGCGAAACTCAGTGCAAAAATTTTTACCCAGAAACGATAACAGCGCATCCATACATCATTGTTGGTGCGGTTGTATTGCACGCGAAAAAAAAACAAGAACCAACACAGCGCGATGGTAATTGTGGGAAATAGAATATGAAAACTGATGTTGGCCGCGAACTGGATGCGGGAGAGGAGGAAGGTATCTAACTCCATACGAGGTACCTCTAAAAAAGCGGCTTGAGCGGTTGTGAAACATGGTCGGTGTAAGTATGTTGGCGGATTACGCCCGTGACTAATCCGACCTACAGGTTATTTTTCCTGTATTTGATTAGTGCTTCGCTGTACTTAACCATTTGTCTTTCATGTCCAACACTTTACCAATGCTGTTGCCCAGCTTGAGCAGCTTGTGCAGGCGATCAGTATCGAGCCGCTGAATTTCTGTGGTCCAGAGCGTCAGCATTTCGATCAAATCGTGCATTTCCTGCATGCGTTGTTGTGCGTATTGTTCATCGGGGCTGGCAGCTTTGTTCATCAACAGACCGCGCAGGGTGGAAAGAGTTGGGTCAATTTCGCGTTTGCGACGTTGCTCGATCAGCGTTTTGGCGATTTCCCACACATCGGCTGGCGCGGAATAATATTCCTTCCGGTCTCCGGGGATATGCTGCAATCGTACCAGTTCCCAGGATTGTAGTTCCTTGAGTCCCATGCTGACGTTGGAGCGGGAGAATCCGAGCGCTTCGGCGATATGGTCGGCAGTGAGCGGCCCCGGGCTGAGTACCAGCAGCGCATACATCTGACCGACGGTACGATTAATCCCCCAACGACTACCCATTTCGCCGAAGTGGAGGATGCAAGCCTGGATCATGGGGGTTAACGATATAGGCATAAGTGTTTCCTGTGTTTTCAGTAATTACTGAAATTACAGAAATTAATGAAATTAGTCAAACGGACCAAGGTTCTTCGTAGTTATTGTGTTATAGAAAACAATGTAATCGATAACATAAAAATTTTTTTATATCGAGGCCGCTGTGATTTGAGTAATAAGCACAGGAGCTCAAATGACTTTTCTATCGTAAAAATAAGGCATTTCGCTTCTGAGGCATGCTAATCCTGTCGTGGAGTGGGGCGCAGCTAAATAGCGCTTTCATGGTGCTTTATGACAGGGGTTTCGTTATATCGGGGCAATAAAGTAAAAATTGCGCCATTTTGTAACCGTTTTCAGTAAGGATAATTGAGCTGGTGTAACCGCATTTTCACTTCTTGCTCATCACCTTAAATCCCTGAAAAACAAGGGTTTCAGGGCTGGATTCATTCATTTTTCAGGTGAATAATGCAGGGCGAGATCGGCGATCATTACGGCTTTCTCTTAATTGAATTTTTTAGCCGCAGGCAATCAAGTGAGTAGTGGACAATGACGCAACAACGCAAGCCCATCGTAATCGCCAACTGGAAACTCAATGGTGGCCTGGATTTAATTTGCACCTCTGTGGCCTCGTTTATCGGAAAGCATTTTGAAGCGCAAATTGTCATTTGCCCGCCCTACATCTACATGCGCGACATGATGACGTTTTTGCAGTATTCGGAATTGCAGATTGGCAGCCAGAACGTCAGTAAATTCAAATCTGGCGCCTATACCGGGGAAACATCAGCGCAAATGCTCAAACAGGCGGGATGTGCATTATGTTTGATCGGCCACTCCGAACGTCGCGCCATGTTTGCGGAAAATAATCCAGGTTGTCGCACCAAAGTCCAACTGGCACTCAATCATGGTTTATTGCCCGTGCTGTGCATCGGTGAAACCAAAGAAGAGCGCGAAGCCGGAACCGCAAAAGACGTTATTTTTACTCAGTTGAGCGAAGGACTGTTGGATATTGATCTGACGGACAAGGACTTGTGTATCGCTTATGAACCGGTGTGGGCAATAGGCACCGGTTTAGCTGCGACGCCGGACATGGTGCAGGAAATTCATCGTTTTATCCGCGACAAACTGGAAACCCTCTATAACCCGGCGATTGCCCAAAACGTCCGTATTGTGTACGGCGGCAGCGTGAATAAAACCAATGCCAAAGAGTTATTAAATCAGGCAGATATTGATGGGTTACTGGTCGGCGGTGCAAGCCTCGACCCGGATCATTTTCTTGAAATTTGTAAGCAAGCGAACAACGTTGCGCAGGTTTAATAACAACTGAGTAGGTACTTTGAAAAAAGGTTATTTCAGAAATATCTTTGGGTGAGAGCAAAGTGTTTTCGTTAGTCAATGAAAACAGATTTTTGAAAGCAACCTCTTCGGAAGAACTTTCCGAAAAACATTAATCAACCAACAAGCGGGAGTAGATTGAGATGAACGCACTCGTGAATAAAACGCTGGTACATGCAGTAGCGCCCGGTGTGGCAACTGGTGATCAGGTGCAAGCCCTGTTCGATTTCGCGAAGCGGGGGAAGTTTGCTTATCCGGCTGTCAATGTGGTGGGAACCAACTCCATCAACGCCACGCTTGAAGCCGCGCGCCAGGTAAATTCGCCGGTCATTGTGCAGTTATCTCACAGCGGTGCCGCTTTCTTTTTAGGTAAGAGCGTAAAACTGGATGGGCACCAGAGCTCCATTCTTGGTTCTGTGGCGGCGGCGCAATATGTGCACACAGTAGCCAGGGTTTATGGCGTGCCTGTTATCCTGCACACCGACCATGCAGCAAAAAATTTACTGCCCTGGATTGATGGCTTGCTTAACGCCGGCGAGAACCATTTTGCGCAGACCGGTAAGCCATTATTCAGCTCACATATGATCGACCTCTCCGAAGAACCTCTGCGCGAAAACGTGGAACTATGCGCGGAATACCTTAAGCGTATGAGTAAGATGGGCATGACGCTAGAGGTTGAGCTAGGTTGCACAGGCGGTGAAGAAGATGGTGTGGATAACACTGGTATGGATAGCTCGGCGCTATACACACAACCCGAAGATGTCGCCTACGCCTATGAGGTGTTATCAGCAATCAGCCCGAAATTTACCATCGCTGCGTCCTTCGGTAATGTGCACGGCGTGTATAAACCGGGCAATGTAAAACTGACACCCAAAATTCTCAAGAACTCACAAACTTATGTGAGTGAAAAATTCGGTGTTGCAGAGAATACACTGAATTTTGTTTTTCACGGCGGCTCCGGATCAGAGCCTGCCGACATCACTGAAGCCATTGATTACGGCGTGGTGAAGATGAACATTGATACAGATACGCAATGGGCAACCTGGCAGGGCGTAAAAGAATATGTCGAAACCAACCATGCTTATCTGCAAAGTCAGATAGGCAACCCGGAAGGCGACGAAAAACCCAATAAAAAATACTATGACCCGCGCGCCTGGTTGCGCAAAAGTGAAGAGTCGATGGTCAAGCGTCTGCAACAATCTTTTGCGGACCTCAATTGCCTCAACCAATACAGGTAGTGATTCATGCAAGACGTAAGTGAAGTTCTGCAAGCCGATGGTGCCAAGCCTGAGTTGATTGCGCTTGTTGAAATCATCCTGGGAGCGGCAAAGCATATTGCCCAATGCGTCCGCCAGGGCGCATTGGCTGATGTATTGGGCTCAACAGAAGCTGAAAATATTCAGGGGGAAACACAAAAAAAACTGGATGTGATCGCCAATCAGATTCTCAAGGATGCCTTGCTGGAGAACCGACAAGTCTGCGCTATTGCATCCGAAGAAGAAGATACGCCCGTGGCAGGAAACCCTGCCGGTACGTATCTCGTGGCTTTTGATCCGCTTGATGGTTCTTCAAACATTGATATTAACGGCCAGGTCGGAACGATTTTTACCATCTATCCGGTACGTGAGGGTGTAGCCTGCGACAATGAGCTGCAATTCCACCAACCGGGCATCCAGCAGCTGTGCGCCGGCTATGTTCTCTACGGCGGCTCAACGCTGCTGGTGATATCGGTGGGTAATGCAACACGGTGTTTTACGCTGGACGCCAGCAGCGGCAAATTCTTACTCACAGAAACAGAATTGCAGATACCGGCAGACACCAAAGAATTTGCTATTAATCTGTCCAACCAACGTTTCTGGAGTCCAGCCTTCAAGCGGTATGTCGATGATTTAATTGCTGGTGAAGCCGGACCTCGCGGAAAAAATTACAACATGCGCTGGAATGCGGCCATGGTAGGTGATGTACACCGTGTGCTCATGCGCGGCGGCATCTTCAGTTATCCCTCTGACAGCCGCAACCCCGGACAGCCTGCAAAGCTCCGGCTGTTGTATGAAGCCAATCCTATGGCCCTGCTGATCGAAGGCGCCGGTGGCAAAGCTTTTACAGAAACGCAACCTGTTCTCACGCTGCAGCCACACGCACTACATCAACGCGTCGCTGTTATTCTTGGCTCCGCGAATGAGGTGGAGGCATGCCTCGCCTATCTGAAATAATTCTTTGAACCATTCCAACATTGCTGCCTCGGAAGTATAAGCAGCTGATACGCTGTTGCTGTCGATAAACCCCATTTTTTCATCGCCTAAAGCGCGTTTATGTGACAGGATGCGTCATGCGTAGCATTCGACGACAGGGAAGTCGTTGTTATGGTTGATATAAGCTCAGACTAAAATTCTTAGATCAAATTTGAATCAAGGTGATCGTTTTTTATATGGCTTCGTAATCAACACTGGTATATATTGCGCGCGTTGAAGCACCCCTTCCAACCCTTGTGATGGATCACGTTGTTCACTCAACAAGGTACGCACATACATGTTACAGGCCGTTAACAACGCTTCTCCAATTACTCCCGCCAAAGCTGCCCCGCAATCGCACGCTGCTATTACCCCAACCGGGGCTGATCTCATTGTGGGCTATCTACAGCAACTGGGTATTGAAGTCGTCTTCGGTGTCCCGGGCGGGGCGATTGAACCATTATTAAACGCGCTGGCGCGCAGCGAACGGCACGGTGGCCCGCGCCTGGTTGTAGCGCGTCATGAATGCGGTGCTGCGTTTATGGCGGATGGCTATTACCGTGAAACCGGCAAGATGGGCGTGGTATGCAGTACAACCGGACCGGGAGCCACGAATTTGATTACCGGTGTGGCATCGGCCCTTGTCGAAGAGATCCCGATGCTGGTCATCACCGCGCAGACGCCGCTTCCCAAATTTGGCCGAGGTGCGCTTCAGGAATCCAGTTGTACCGCTATCGATACGGTAGGTATGTTTCGTTATGTCACCCGATTTAATACGCTGATATCCCACCAGGAACAACTGGAGAATAAGCTGGTTTCCGCCATTATGAGCGCACATCAGGGGGCTCGTGGCCCGGTGCACCTGAGTATCCCTTCGGATGTACTTCGGTCTCCCGTCGATACCCGCCGGATTCAAAGTGATTTACTTGTACCGAATTTTTCAATGGTGGACGACCTTGCCATTGGACGCTTATATGAAAAGCTGGCCCGTGTTGAGCGCATGGTGATGTACATCGGGAACGGTGTGGGGCGAGCGGCCAAGCAACTGGTGGAATTTGCGGAACTGACCAATACTCCCTTTGTTACCGGCCCTACCGGTAAATCCTGGGTTGATGAGACACATCCCTTATATCGCGGTGTATATGGGTTTGCTGGTCACGATAGCGCGAGATATTTACTCCGAAACCCGAACGTGGAGTTGATTTTAGCGGTGGGAACGGCGCTGGAAGAGTTGGGGACCAGTGGTTGGAAAGAAGATTTGCTGAACAACAAGCTGGTACACATTGATTCATGTGCAGAACATTTCACGCGTTCGCCCATGGCCTGCCTGCATGTCTTTGGCAATATTGACTGCATCTTTGATCGGCTGCTGGTGCAAGTGAAGACGGCGCGCCAATGGGGTCGTCAATGGCAGTCTCTGGCGGGGCGCGGCAAAAAGAACATTTTCGAAGGTTATACCACGCTGCAAGAACCGGAGAAATGCTTATCCAATGAAGCACCGGTTAAGCCGCAGCGATTGATGACCTATCTCTCCAAGGCCCTGCCGGATGACACACGTATCTTTGTTGATGCGGGTAACAGCTGGTCATGGGCTACGCATTACCTGACGCGTCGCAATAGCGAAGGCTTGTATCGCATCGCCATGGGATACGGTTCCATGGCGTGGTCTATCGGGGCGGCGATTGGCTCAGCGATCGCCAATCGCAATGCACCCACTGTGTGTATTGTGGGCGATGGATCTTATTTGATGAGTGCGCAGGAAATTACCGTTGCGGCGCAACAACAGCTGCCGGTGGTGTTTGTGGTGCTTAACGATGCGGCCATGGGCATGGTGATGCATGGTCAAAGACTCGGCCAGCAGGAATCCATCGGTTGGCAGTTGAACGAAGTGAACTATGCGGCTATGGCGCGTGCCATGGGTATCGACGGCATTGTGATTGAGCGTCCGCAGCAATTGGAGCTACTCGATATGCAAGCGCTCTTTGCAAAATCCGGCCCGACATTGCTGGATGTGCGTATTGACCGTGATGAAGTGCCTCCCATGGGTGACCGCATTAACGGGTTGGCGCAACAGGGGTCGGCGACGCCAGGTGGTTAACAGCAAGTTTGGTTTTTATCGGGTTAACCCAAAGGGTGTGCTGGTATATGCTAGGCTAGAACGGAGCTTAGCCGGGAGTCTCATGCGTGTCGTCTATTACCACTAATAACAACCAAGCTTCATCGCTTCCCTCAATTCTGATTGTGAATAACGATCCGGCAGCGCTGGAACAAATTAAAGCCTGCCTGACCAAAGCCGGTCATTCCCGCCTCACCTCAGTGGATTCTGCCACTAAAGCGCTGCGTTATTTGCGTCACCACCCTGTTGATCTTCTGGTTCTCGATGTCGAGACGCGCGACCTTGACGGTTGGCGACTGTCGCGCCTGGTGCGCAGCGGTATCCTGAACTGCCGTGCAGACCTGCCGATTATCATCGTCACCAGCACCTGGTGTGAACGTATTGCGGAAGTGACGGCGCGTGAGTACGGCATCAATTATCTGGTCCCGCTGAACCATCTTTATCGGTTGCCGGAATTGGTTAAACATTTCGGCACAAAACACGAAGGTGAACTGGCGAGACCACGTTTGCTGGTAGTAGAGGACCAGCAGGACACCTCAGATTTAATCAAGCGCGTGCTGGCCACGCCATTCGATATTGAAGTTGCTGCAGATGGTGAAGCCGGGTTGAAAGCCTGGCAGGCGCGGCGTCACGATCTGGTATTGCTGGATATCATGCTGCCTACCATCTCGGGGCGCGACATCCTGATAGAGATTCAGCGCATCGATCCCAATCAACCCGTGGTCATCATGACCGCGCACACTACCATCGATCAGGCCGAAGAGTTAATGTTATTGGGCGCGGTGGATTTTTTGCCCAAGCCGTTTCGCGCGGAACAATTGCGCAAGGTTTGTGATATTGCTATCCACCGCGATGACTTCCTTGTCAGTAATGCGCAATTTGCTGCACGTGTGAGATCCCTCGAAGCCCGTGAGCTGGCCTATCGTAATTTATATGAAAGCCATCATCAGCTGTTGGATGACCTGCAATCCGTAGTAATGGAATTAGATAAGGATTTTAAAATTTGTTTTCTGAATCGGGCGTGGGAAGGCATGATGGGGTTTTCGATTGAGGAATCCCTCGGTTCTTCTCTTGAAATGTTTATCGCGCCGGAAGATGCGACCCATTTTACGCTGTTTAAAGAAAAAATTAGTTTGGCTCTGCTACAAAAAAAACCTTGCCCGGAAATTGAGCTGTGTTTATGTAGCAGAAAGAATCAGAAAATCTGGACTCAGTTAAAGCCTAGCCGTTCGACCCGCTCAGAGAATTTATCCACCCTGACGGTATGTCTCGACAATATTACTGAACGGCGCGAAACCCAGGAACAGCTTAAATACCTGGCTATGCATGACTCGCTAACAGGCTTGTTCAATCGCCATTTTTTTGAGTCGACGCTGGAACAATTGTCCGCCGATGCGTTGCGTAATAACCGCCATCACGGTCTGGTATATATTGATCTCGACCACTTCAAAGTCATCAATGACACCTTCGGTCATCAGAAGGGCGATGATGTGTTGCGTGAAATGTCGTTGTTGCTGGGTAAGCGCATTCGCAAGCCAGATTTACTATGTCGCTTGGGCGGCGATGAATTTGCTGTGTTATTGCACGATATCAGTGGTGAAGAAGCGAACCATTTTGCGCGGGATATCCAGACCATTATTGGGGACTTTGGTTTTCAGTTGCATGATCAACGGATGAACCTGGGTTGTAGCATCGGTCTCTCGCTGATTGACGGGAGTACCGCCAACTCTGAAGAATATTTAATGCGTGCGGATATCGCATTATATGTAGCGAAAGGCCGCGGCCGAAATCTGATTCACCAATACGACCCGCAAGATAACGAAAGCGATGAATTACGACGCTGCATCAATGTGTCTCAAAAAATTCGCCGGGCAATTGCTGAAGATCGCATGGTGCTCTATTTCCAACCGATCTTTGATGTAAAAAAATGCGAGATTTCGTATTACGAAGCGTTGATTCGTATGCGCGACAGTGATGGCCGTATTATCGGGCCGGCGGAGTTTATTCCAGCGTTGGAAACGTCGGGGGAAATGCATTTGCTGGATCGCTGGATTATTAAACTCGCCAGCAGAACCTTGAAGGAGTACCCGGAGCTTAATCACATTGCCATTAACCTGTCCGCCCAGGCTTTTAAAGATGAAAGCCTGGTACCGTCCATCCTCGATTGTTTGCAGGAAACCGGCATAGATGCCAGTCGCATTACCTTTGAACTGACGGAAAGCGATAGCCTGTTCAATCTCCATATCACGCAACGGGTTATTGCTGATCTGCATGCGCTGGGGTGCAGTTTTTCGGTGGATGATTTCGGCTCCGGTTTCAGTAGTTTTGCTTATCTGAAAGACTTGCCCGCGGATTACATCAAGCTGGACGGTTCGTTTATTCAAAACCTGCATCGCGATGCGGTTGATCAAACTCTGGTACGCTCCATTATCCAAGTGGTTCAGGCGCTAGGTAAAAAAGCCGTGGCCGAATATGTTGAGAATCAGGAGATTCTGGATATCCTGCAAGAGATGGGCATCGATTTCGTACAGGGGTTCCATATTGGATATCCTTTACCAATAGAGAAAATATTCACCAGAAATTCCGCTGAGCATTCCAGAACGCCCAATCTATTGAGTCGTTTTACCCGCTCCTGATTTCAATCCACATCCGGCACCGCACGCGGTGCTGCGCCCTGATAATCAATGTCGTCACAGCGCAAAGGCAGGAAGGTATCCGGCGGACGATGGTAGGTATCGAGATAGCAGGCGGTGACGCCGCTGGCGACCATGCCTGCGAACATCCGATACACTTCAGCAGCAGTGAATCCCTGGTCAGATAAGAATGCTGACATATATCCATTAATATTCATGCCCTCATCAAACCTGCGCATTAAAACCTGTTCTATTTCATACGCTAAAGTGAGGTGTGGCCCAACCTGGAATCCGAGGGATTTACTGAATTTTTCCATTGCTTCCAGGCGCTCATCGCCTTTGGCAATAGGGCGGATGTAGCCAACAATGTAGGGTTTGCCACGATTTGCTGCTGTTATGTTCTCAACAATATCTGCTGCTGCAACACCCGTCTGATGTTGGCGAAAAGCATCTTGAATAAACTCCACTCCACCCAACAGTGTATAAGGACCATAAGAGCGAGAGTCGGCTGCCAGTGAGCCTATGGTTGTTGCCGCTACCACTGAGGTGCGCGCGGCACCGGCTAACGCACCAATTTGATTGCACCAGATTCGTGGGTCAGGCCAGCTTAAGCAACCATAGATAGCTTCAATCCAATCGGCCAGAGGCTTTTCGACTAGTTTACCGGTAGCGTTCAATACCAGAATTTGGAAGTAGGATTTTTTCCCAACCAATTCCTCAAGCATCGAGTAACCATGGCAGAACACGCCTTTACCGGGAAACCATCCACCGGTTCTACTAAAAATTTTTCCTCGCTTTTGCTCAAGTGAGTCGATATAGGAAGTATCGCTGTGTGTCACTGAAGTGCTATCGCTCGATAACATAATTTTCGTCGCTCACAAAAGGCATCGCGGTAATAGGTTTATTGGCCAATTCAAGGCCATGCGCCACTAACCCGGGCGCGCCAAATAATTGAAACAAGCACCCGCCTGCGCGTGGATGAAAGCCGAGGTCTGCAAATACCGCAGCGGCGACGCCTGTGGTTAGCCACCCAAATCCATGAGGCTCCAGCGCCGCTGCAAATTGATGCCCCCAGCGCAAAATATCACCGGCGGCACGCATTGTTAAAAGATGCTGGGCAATAGCCTTGGTCATGAGATCCACCCCACCAAATTGTTTGCCAAAACCCGCGTAATTATTCTCGTGCTGTTGATGAGTATTAATCATCTCTCTTGCCACTAGCTCGGGGTCTTCATGATGTCGTTTACGGAGAAAACGCATAGCACTTTCTATTTCGCCACCACCGAGATGCGCTCCGCCAAGCACGGCTGAAGCGATAGGCAATATATGCAAAGGATCTGTTTTACCGACACCGACGTTCATGGCTGCGCGAGTGGCGGCATGGCGTGGGCCCGGATTAATTAATGCAATCATCAGGCTTTGCAGTAATTGTGCTTCGGATTTAGAGGGGAGTTCACCGCGGAACAGCAAATAAAAAACATCAATGAATGAGCGTTTTTCCATCAGCTCGATAAGATCGTAGCCGTGACAAAATGTTTTGGCAGCAATATAAGGGTTGTCTTCGCTGGGTTGCTCTGACCAGATACGGGTTGCGGTTTTTTGGGTAAAGGGTTCGTTGCGACTGCGCACCTGATCGTGCTTGGGCTCTTCTGACATGGAAACGATCTCGCGAGGGGGGGGTTAATACAAACGCTGGCTAATTGAAAAGATATTTCAGCTCCAGCCACACACTGCGCGACTCCAGTGGATAATCATCAGCAATTGTACCGTTACTGGGTTCGCGTGCATCCGCGTCGGTCAAATTACGCATCGCGATGGACAGATCCAGGTCGGGCAACATATTTTTGCGGCGCAGGGTGAGGTTTAACAAGGTGTAATCATCAATTGCCGGTCGAGTATCTCCGGCAGCACGTTGGCGGTCTCCCACCCAATACACCTGACTGTTGAGTGACCATTGCGGTTTAAATTCCCAATTGGCCCCCACCTTGAATTGTTGGCCCGGCGCATCGGCTACGGCTTGGCCTGTTTGCGCATCTTTGGCATCTTGCCAGGAATAGTTGCCGTTAAGGCGCAAGCTGGGAATGGGCTGCCAGCTCATTTCCCATTCAAAGCCATCCCCGTCCTGGTCGCGGGCATTTTGTGCGGTGCTGGTGGTGGCACTGTCATCGGGAATAAATTCAATCATGTCTTTGGCCTGATAGGTAAACAGTGTCAGCGTTGTCTGGAAGTTAGCATTCATACGGTAATTGAACGATAGTTCCAAAGTATCAATGTGTTCGGGATCGAGATCCTGATTGCCAAGTGATACAGGATTATTTTTGAATCGTTGTTCAGAAAAAGAGGGCGCACGGAAAGCGCTTCCGTAGAGCAATTTAGTGGTCAGGTTGTCATTTGTGGCCCAGACAAGTGCGATCCGTGGATTGGTCGTGCCACCAAAGTCAGAGTAATTGTCGTAGCGCACACCCGCTGTCATCGTCAGATCGGAAACGAGTTGCCATTCATCCTGTACAGAAAGGTAATGAATGGTGCGTGAACTATCATCCAGATAAACGAATGGGGTATCGCTCACATCAGTAAGTGTGCCGTCAACAACGGCAGCGGAACCGTCGATAACCCCCGGCCCATAATTTTTGCTTTCGTGTGATGCCAGTGTTTGTCGTCTCGTACCAATTGCGAAACGTAAACGGTGCGTATCCCAACCGTTATAAATGGAGATAAGATCAAACTGCGTATCTTCAGCCCGTTGCCCCGGATTGCCGAGTAAACCGTCAGGAAAATAAACCCTCCCGGCCGGATTGGTAAAATTCAAGTTGCCGTCGCTTCCGATAGGTAAGATCGAGTCTTCGGGCATAAGAACGAAGCGAGCTTGAAGATCGTAAAACAAGTAACTGAAACGTAGGGTATGGTCCCATGTATCACGGTCATCATTGAGACGATAGGTGATATCAGCCATCCATAACTCGCTGTCATCTTTGCCTTCGAAATCCAGCGCTTGCGCGGCACCTGCACCGATACCCGCATCTTTGGATATCCAGCTCCACAAATTGAATTGTAAGGTTTCGCTGCTGATCGCCAGATGTGTATCAAGCAGTTTGTAGCGGGTCGATAAAGGACCGGGGGCCAAAGACGCATCGGTACCAAACAAGGCATCAAGAGAGGATTGCAAATCTGTACTGATACGACGGTCTTTGTCGCCATCACTCTCCTGATAAGCGAGATTAAACGCAATGCCCCAGTCATTCCATGTGGTAGCACTTTGCAACCAGAAATCACTGCTGTTGAATGATCCATGGCGCGCACCAAGTTCAATTCCGCTGATCGCCGCAGCATCTTTGGTAATGACATTAATGACACCGGCGTAGGCATCCGCACCATAGATTGCTGAGCCTGGGCCACGAATAACTTCAACGCGCGCGATACTGGCGACCGGAAGACGAAAGAGAGACGGTCGACCACCTTGCAAGCTGGACTGTACCGGTACCCCATTCATCAACAACAAGACCTGTGGATTAAAGCCGGTGTGAATGCCGCGGATGGAATAGACCGAGTCGAGCCGACTGAGGGTGGACAGCGAAACATGTAAGCCCGGTACTGTCTCCAATACTTCATTGAGATTCCTGGCGCCCATGGCTTCGATTTCGGCGGCATAAATGACGGACGCGGTGGCCGGTGCTTTATCCAAAGGGGTGCTGTTCCCCGTTGCAATAGAGATCTCGA
>CAMPIG010000027.1 GCA_946886255.1 uncultured Cellvibrio sp.
ATATTACGATCATCCTCAATCCTATGGCCAGTGCGCCGGAACTGTTGTCCACCATTTGTGACGAACTGGGTGTGCGCTACATCGTGGATGGCTGGAGCACCAAAGACCTCACCGATGCGCTGCATCATTTCTTACTGGAAAACCATCGCAAGGGACGTAAAACCGTTTTACTGATTGACGAGGCACAACTGCTCAAACCCACGGTGATGGAGCAGATTCGCTTGCTGACCAACCTGGAAACCACCACCGAGAAATTACTGCAAATTATTCTGGTAGGCCAACCTGAATTGAAAAAGTTGCTCGCGCGACCCTCGCTGCGGCAATTGTCCCAACGCATCACCGCACGTTTTCACCTTGAAGCTTTATCGCTGGCCGAAACCCATGCATATATTGCGCACCGTTTGCGCATCGCCGGCATGCCGGATAACCGTAATCCTTTTACTGACCCCATCGTAAAGCGCATTCACAGTTTCAGTGGCGGCATCCCGCGCTTGATCAACATTATCTGTGAGCGGATTTTGCTGGGTGCCTACGGTAAGAACCGCACGGTGATTGACAACGAAATCTTTGAGCAGGCGGCCTTGGAGGTATCAGGTACCAAAGCGCACCTGAACACACCGAGTCGTCTGCCTGTCTTTCAGGAAAAATGGTTTTATGCGTTCGCAGGCGTCGTGGCAACGCTCGTGCTGGCCGGGGTAATCTGGTTATTAATGCCGACAGCATCAACTGTTCCCGTTGGTGAAGCCGTGGCCGCTGTGCCGGTCGCTAGCAGCAGTGCAGCTGAATCATCGGCAACCGCGTCGGCAGAAGTGCAGGCAAGTTCAGTCATTGAAAGCAGCGCTGCCCAGTCTGCATCCTCAACTGCCGCGAAAGAAGACATCGTGTTCTGGACCCGCGATGAAGATCGCGCGCGCCAGGCTTTGCTGGCTTATCTGGGCGCTGATGCGGGCACTGCCTGCGCAGATTCAGGCGAGGAAGGCTACGCCTGCGAAACCACCCGCATGACGACCTGGAATGAGTTGCGTGAACTTAATCGTCCCGCCGTCCTGACCCTGGTAACCGCCGACAGAAAACTGGCTTACGTGCTGGTCACTGGTCTGGGCGAAGAAAATGCCTTGTTATTGCGTGACGGGACAGAGTTTACCGTGCCCTGGAGTCGCATCGCCGAGCTGTGGAACGATGAATTGATGTACGTCTGGTTCCGTCCGGCAGGCTTTGACACACCCTTGATGAACGGTCAGCGGGGGCCAGCGGTAAATTGGCTGGCAGCTCAATTTGCCCGACTTGACCGGCAGGAGTCACCACTGGCGCGCAATATCTACAACGACAAACTGAAAAAACGCGTGGAATTATTTCAGGAAAGCCAGGGCATCAAACCTGACGGGATCGTGGGCGCGCAAACCTTGCGACGGCTCAATGAAGTACTGGGCATTGATAAAGCCCTGATCACCCTGGAGGATCGCAAATCCAGCGCCTCCTCTCGTGCCGAGAGCGAATAACCACCATGTCATTGATTCTTGATGCACTGAATCGCGCGGACCGCGAACGCAAAAATTCGCAGCCTACGCCAGACATCAATACGGTCCACGAAGTCAGCTATCGGGCGGGCGGTGCATCGCTGCCGAAAGCATGGCTTATCGGCGGCGGCGTGTTGGTTGCCGTAGTGATTCTGCTCGTTTATCTCTTGTTGCAGACGCGCCAGCAAGCACCCGAGGTGAAACCTTCGCTTCCGGCCGCGCGCGAAATAACGGCGCCGCCTGCGACAGAGACTGCCGCGCAGAGGGTAGAGGCACCGTCTGCCGTTGCGCCTGTTGGCCCGCAGGAGGTGCCAGTCGAGCAACCGGCAGCGGCCGTGAAACCATCCGAGGCAGTCCACTCCCTGTATGCCGAGCCCGGGGAGTCCGCAGTGGATGACAAGATCAATGATCTTTACAAGCCGGTGGAAGAGCCTGCGGTGGTGGAGTCTGTGCCGGTGCAGGTTCCGGCGGTGACCTCAGTCTCGCTGCTGGATAAGGCTCCCGCTGAAACCCCTACTGAAGAAATCCCGACTGCCAATAATCCCACTGATGGGCCCACCAGAACCTACGACACTATCCAAAATGTGTCGGATTTGCGCCAGCTTCCCTGGAGCGTGCAGCAGGAAATTCCCTCCATTATCTATTCCCAACACAACTTCACAGGCGATGGTACGAGCAATGTGGTGTTGAATGGCCAGCCACGCCGTAAAGGTAATCAGGTGGGTGGGCAGCTAAGCCTGGAAGAGATTTATGTCGACGGTGTATTGCTGCGTTTTCGCGAGCACCGCTTCAAGCTGCGTGCCTTGAACAATTGGGTGAATATGTAGTGTCGCCCGCCCTTTCCTCAACTCTTCTTTCAGGCTCTAAGCATGTCCCATAGCGCCGTTTTTCTGGGTTTGTGCCAGTTTCTGTTTATGGCCTCGGTCGCCGTGGGCATCAGCTTCAACGGCTTGGTGGGTGAAAACCTGGCGCCGTCGCCGGACCTGGCGACCTTGCCTTATTTATTTATTACCGCCAGTACAGCGGCGCTGACGCTGGTGTTGCCGCGTGTATTTGCCACTTTGGGCTATCAAGGTGGCTTTATCGGCGGTGCACTGATGGGATTGGTCGGTGGTTTGCTGTCGGCTTGGGCGGTCTGGCAAAGCTCGTTTGTATTGTTTTGCCTGGCCGGATTGTTAATCGGCGTTTATCAGGCATCCGCTCTTTATTACCGATTCGCGGCGGCAGATGGGGTTGCAGACTCACATAAAGGTACCGCTATCGCCTGGGTTCTCAGTGGCGGAATCCTGGCTGCGCTTTTTGGACCGATGCTCGGCAGTTTTGGCCTTCATTTACTGGACCGGGATTATGTTGGCTCTTACCTGCTTGTTGCCTCGCTGGCGCTGGCAGCCCTGCCAGTGATCTTGTGCAGTCGTCTGCCGGTACGGCAGATAACGGACATTGCCCGGCCATCGATTCCATTGGGTGATTTGCTGCGTTATCCCCATATCAGGCCGGCAATGGTGTTCTGTGCCGGCGGTTACGCCATGATGATGCTGGTTATGCTGGCCAGTCCATTGGCCATGCAGGGTTGTGGTTTTGGTGCGAAGGATGCCTCCAGCGTCATCCAATGGCACCTGTTAGGAATGTTTGCGCCCTCCCTGATAACCGGACGCCTCATCGGTCGCTATGGGCCGGAGCCGGTAGCATTGATCGGCTGCCTCGTGTTGGCATTGGGCTGTGGTCTGGCATTGCTGGGGCAGGCGTTGGTGAATTTTCACATTGCCCTGTTGCTGGTCGGCATAGGCTGGAATCTGATGTACATGGGCGGCAGCACCTTGTTAACCCGTGTCTCCGATAGTTATATCCGGGGACGATTGCAGGCCATCAACGAGTTTGCCACCTATGCCGTCATGACGGTAACGGCTGGTGTGACAGGCTGGATTTATCACCAATTAGGATGGCAGTTACTGCTGATATCAGCCGTGGCACTCTTGCTGGCGATTTTGTTCGTGATGCTGGTGCGCTTATGGCGCCGCCCTGTTGTAGCCGGATAACCGGTATAGTGAGCGTCGCAACCGCTTCGCTGTACCGGCGGCAAAGGCTGCTATATTTAGTGGGTTTCAGCGCTAGGGTAGACTCCCGCATGAATTTCATCAGGTAAGTCTGCCCACAGGATTTACTCCACACGATGCAACTGGCAAATCGTTTTGCCGCATTGACCCTTGAAGGTTCGGTATACAGATAGATGCAGATCGACATCCCTGGTTACAAAATTGTCAGCACGCTTGGCCAGGGTGGTATGGCGACAGTCTATCTGGCGATCCAGACCTGTTTTGAGCGCGAAGTAGCGCTCAAGGTTATGTCTCCTCACCTTTGCACGGATGCCAGCTTTGGCGAACGTTTCCTGCGCGAAGCGCGTATCGTCAGCCGGTTGATGCACCCCAATATTGTCACGGTTTACGATGTCGGCATCCACGAGGGGCTTTACTACCTTTCCATGGAGTATCTGCCAGGACACGACCTCAAGCACAAGCGCTTTGAGCTTAACCTGGCGGAATCGTTGGATGTCATCAAAGATATCGCGCGGGCGCTGGATTACGCGGGCCGTAAAGGTTATGTCCATCGCGATGTGAAGCCAGAGAACATCATGTTGCTCGACGATGACCATCGCGCGATATTGATGGACTTCGGTATTGCCCGGCCCTCGGACGTCGCCTCGGGGATGACCCAAACGGGCACGGCGATTGGCACACCCCATTACATGAGTCCGGAGCAGGCCAAAGGGCTTTCGGTGGATAGCCGGGCGGACCTCTATAGCTTGGGGGTGGTGCTGTTTGTGCTGCTGGCCGGCCACGTTCCTTTCGATGCGGATTCAGCGGTTGTGGTGGGCATCAAGCACGTCTCGGAGGCGATCCCGCGCTTGCCTGACCACTTACAGGTATTCCAGCCGATCATCGACCGGGTGATGGCAAAAGACCCGGAAGCGCGTTACCAAACCGGTAGCGAACTAATTGCTGACCTCGATTCCATCACCAGTACCCAGATCCTGGCGGCGATGCGTGCAGAGGATTCTGTGCTCGATGTCCCCGGTAGTGATGAGTTGTCGCCGACCATGATCAACCCGCCACCGATGCTGACTGGCGAACAGATTGTGATTCATCCGAACACAGCATTGGCTGAAGTTCCGTCGACTATTGAAAGCTACAGTGAGCCGGTATCAACCGCGGCGGACGCAGATAATCTGAGCGGAGATAATGTAGTTCAGGCCCACTCAAGCTTTTCTATCAGCGAAGAAGATCGCGCCGAACACCACCATTACACCGAGACGGGACCTACAGCCCAGTCCAGTAGCCGGGTTGGGTTTGTGTTGCTGTTACTGATCATCGGCGGCGTATTCTATTTTCGCAATGACCTGCGTCTTTACTGGCAAGATTACGCCAAACCGGCCTTGGGCCTTGAACATAAGGTGCCGCTCCGGAATGAAACAGCTTCAAGCGTTTCACCGTCGAGTGTTGCTACGTCCCCGGCTATGCAGGAACAGCCACTGGTGCCTGCACCCCAGGAAAACCCGACAGCCCCGGTGACGAGTGCTCCCGCGCCGGACCTGCTACAGCAAGCTCGGGAGATGCGCGCGCGGCTGACCAGCAACCCTGACCTCGCAGCCGATCTGGCCATCATCTACCGTGCCGCCATGGTGGGTACTGATCCGGCTCAACAAACGGGTGGACGCGAAGGACTGGACGAGCTGCAACATTTTTATGCTGGCAACATTATCGAAGAACTGAATGCCGATGATCTGGATGCGGCGCGTGTCTATGCCGAAGCGGCACGATCCTTGTTTGATGAACCTGAGCGTAATCTAGCGCTGCTGGACGCTTTGGGTCGGTTGGACCAGCGCGACTCTGTCGTTGTTCGCCTGCAACAGGCACAGCAATATCTCCGCGATGGCGCGCTGGACGGACCTGTCGGGGCAAATGCGCTGGAAATTTATCGCACTGTATTAACTGAAGACCCCGCCAACGATGAAGCCCGGGCCGGAATTTTTGCCGTGGCGCAACGTTTCGGTCGACTGGCGCAAGATGAAGCAGACCGGGGCGCCACTTCTAAGGCTTTGGCATTGGTAGACAAAGGTCTGGCCCTGGCCCCCACAGATGCCGGATTACTTGAACAACAAGCACAGCTTCGCGAAGCGCAGCAGGAACGTCGAGCGCGTGAGCAAGCTCTGCTCAGGAAGGCTGAATCGCAGCATATGGCCGGGCGGGTACTCGAACCTTCAGGTGATAATGCCTATGAAACCTACCGCGAAATCCTGGGTGTTGACAGCTCGAACCAGGCCGCATTGGCTGGTCTTGCCAGTATTGAGCAAACCTTGGTCAACAATATTCAGGGATTAATTGAACGCCACCGTCTGCTGGATGCACAGAGCGCCATCGCCAGCGCACGTGAGCGTTTCCCGCGCAGCCAGACATTGCTCGCTTTAAAAGTCCGTGCCGAGCAGTTACTTGAACAGAATCAACCCACGATCAGCCATTTGATCATCAGTAATCGGGAAATCACGGATATCCAGCAAATACAACCCGAGACAGTACCGGCCGACCGGGTGATCTACATTGGCTTCGAGTATCAGAATTTCAAGGAGGGAACTTCTGTACTGCAAGCCGTGCTATACGATGGCGCGCGCAGTTTACAGCTGGCACAGGTCCCAGTGATTGTCAGCGGTAACCAGGGCATTCAGTATTTCCGTATTGAGCAACCCGTTTCAGGCTTTTCTGAGGGTGGTTACCAGGTCGACCTGATGCTGGACAATCAAACCCTGAAAACCGCCCGGTTCAACATCAAGAAATAACATCTCCTATAATCAGAGCTCCCGTTGATCCGGCACACAGTAACCAGAGGCATCCTCATGAAATCACCGCATATCCCGCTGTTGCTCGCAGTCTCACTCCTGGGGGCATGCCAAATGCAGCCCGATATCCAGCAAATCAAAGATCAAAACCGCCAATTGAGCAGTGATCTGCAGCAGGCAAATGCGAATATCGCGCAGTTGAAAGGCCAGGAAGCAAGTTTGCGTGCGGACATCGCTGAACTTAATCGGGTCAACGATGTGCTTGATGTGGAGAAAATGTCGCGCATTCAGGAATCGTCGGTATTACGCAGCCAGGTGCGCCGCTTCGTCCAAAGCCAAATCGATGCCTATAAAGACTTTATGGTGCAGGGTGGGTTATTGGATTATGTTGGTGGTGAACTGGTTGAGCGCAGCAACCTGGAGGAGCAACCCTTGCTGCTGGTGGATCTGGCTAATCCCATTCCCGCATCCGGTACCTTGACGGGGGTGGGGGGGTACTTCGCCAAGCCAGGTACTTTCAGTGTGAAAGTCTTGCGGCCAGTAGATGATGAGTTGGTCGTAATCTGGGACAGCAATCCGTTGCAGGTTTTTCAAACCGGTATCAATCAATTGAATTTTACGGTCAGTGTGGTGGTAGAAGCGGGGGATGTCATCGCTTACCATTTTGCTGAAGGCGTAATGGTGAGTTTCGATGAAGGAACGGGCGATACCCGCTTCCAAACCGAAGCGGTGAAACTCGGGGAATTACTCAAGCCTGCTTCGCTGTCCGGTGAGAAACGCAAACGGGCTTATTCGCTGGGCGTTTACGGTTTGTTGAACTGAATACAGACACGGTTATCACTTGCCGGGTATTTTATTCGATATAGTTAGCAGTTGTTAAAACTCTCTTTGCATTAACAGGGAACCTTTGAATGTTGTGCGCTGGTTATACAGGTCGTTGTTCAGCGGTTTCCAATAATAAATGGAATGTTCTATGAAGCTTTTACTTGCGGTAGTGATGTCATTGTTATCGGTCTGCGCAATGGCCGACAACGCGCGCGGCTTTTATGTCGGCGTCGGTATGGCTGAATTTATGTACGATGATGAAGTCATCGATGTCAGCAACGCGCGTACCGCCGAGATTCTGGGTGGCTACAAATACAATGCGGCACTGGGGCTGGAGATTCGTTACGGTGCCGGCGTGAGTGAAGCCAATAGCGAAGATGATGATTCACTTGAGCGTGAAATCGACAGCTATTACGCCGTATATTACAAACCAGAATTGATTAATGATGAAGCCAAACTGTATTTATTGCTGGGTTATATGGATGTGGATGCATCAGAAACACTGTTTGCGCAGGACGGTAGTGAGGTATCGCAACTAGACATCTCCGAATCTGGTGCATCCTATGGTATCGGCATCGGGTTTATCCTCAATCAGCGTTTCAATTTCAATATTGAATACCGGACATTGCCTGAGCAAAATGATGTTGAAACCGAAATCGTCAGCGCAAACTTCGACTACCGCTTTTAAACGGCGCACAATAAAAAACGGGGCCTGATGGCCCCGTTTTTTATTGTATTAAACCAATCAAGAGCCCATTTTGCTTTGCAGATAATTTTGTAAGCCCACGGTATCAATCAGGGACAACTGGGTTTCCAGCCAATCCACATGTTCTTCTTCAGACTCCAGAATTTTTTTCAGCAAATCACGGCTGATAAAGTCGTTAACCGACTCGCACAAGATAATACCGTCACGTAAATCGGGGATGGCCTTGAGCTCCAGGTTCAGGTCAGATTTAAGCATTTCCAGGGTATTTTCACCGATATTCAATTTACCTAAATCCTGTAAATTCGGAATGCCTTCCAAAAACAGAATGCGCTCAATCAGCGCGTCGGCGTGTTTCATTTCATCAATAGATTCGTGGTATTCGTGGTCGGCCAGTTCTTTAAGGCCAAAGTTCTTGTACATACGTGCGTGCAAGAAATATTGATTAATGGCCACCAGCTCATTGCCCAGTACTTTATTCAGTACTGCAATTACCTTGACGTCGCCTTTCATAGTCGTCTCCTTTGGAGCGGTGAGGGATAAACACGGTTAGCATTATTGGCCAGGATAGATCGATCCCTATCAATGGCATATTAGGCCGACAGTCTGGCCGTATTTAGCTGCGTCGTCAAGGCTAAGTGGTTGATGGATAAGGGAAAATAAAAAAGATGAAGAAGTATTCTTATTGCGTTTTACATTGATGCCGGGGAAGCAAGAAAGGACTCAGGCAACGGCGTAGTATTGGGGATATCCGTTAGAGGCAGGAACATCAGCCAGGGTTTCCTGGATAATCTCCCGCGCAGTGATGCCGCACTTACCACATTGGCTGGCAACGCCCAAACATTTACGCAACTGACCGACAGAGGTCGCGCCGTCATAAACGGCTTCTTTGATTTGACTGTCAGTAATACCTTTGCATAAACAGACGTACATAGCGCGGTTTCTCAAGACAATGTAGGGAAGTGAGTATGTTGGAGATATTAATGTTAATGAGAATCTGTGTCAATAATGCCTGAGAATAATTGCTATTTAATAATGATAATGAACGAATTCCTTTAAAATCAGCGTGAATGGTTATAGTGAAAGCATGTTGAGGTTATATAGAAAATTAATATGACTCGCCGAACGGGGTGTGTATCATAGCTGACTGCTATCGGCTAAATAGTATTTAATTGGTAAAACCTTGCGCTTGAGGGCGCAGCCTTTAGTTGTTCGGCTAACCCCGAATCTGATTTCCAGGCATGAAGTCCTTCATGCCATTTTATCCACCCGCCATATACAGGAGAATCGACATGGGCGTATTAGTAGGTAAACCAGCACCGGATTTCACAGCTGCTGCTGTTCTGGGCAATGGTGAGATTGTTGACAGCTATACCTTGTCCTCTGCCATCAAAGGCAAAAAAGCCGTAATTTTCTTTTACCCGCTGGACTTCACCTTTGTATGTCCTTCCGAATTGCTGGCATTTGATCACCGCAACGCGGAGTTTCAA
Organism: uncultured Cellvibrio sp.; assembly: GCA_946886255.1. The sequence continues at coordinate 9,364 of CAMPIG010000027.1, forward strand.
AAGCGCAATGTAGAAGTTATCGGTGTGTCCATCGACTCCCAGTTCTCTCACAACGCCTGGCGTAACACACCGGTTAACGATGGTGGTATCGGTCCGGTTAAATACACCTTGGTGGCTGACGTTAAACACGAAATCTGCCGTGCCTACGATGTTGAATCTGAAGGTGGTGTAGCATTTCGCGGTTCTTTCCTGATCGACGAAGAAGGTGTTGTGCGTCATCAGGTAGTTAACGATTTGCCGTTGGGCCGTAACGTTGACGAAATGCTGCGTATGGTTGATGCCTTGGCATTCCATCAGGAGCACGGCGAAGTGTGTCCAGCTGGTTGGAAAGAAGGTGACGCGGGTATGGACGCATCACCTGCTGGTGTAGCCAAGTACCTGAGCCAGCACGGCGACAAGCTCTAAACAGCGCTGTTTAGCTAACGAAAAACCCGGTCCGCAAGGCCGGGTTTTTTTATACACGGAAGGATGATGTTTTGTTTCACACCAAGGATTTCTGTTAGCGATTTTGCAGTATGGCTGTTAGATTACGGCCTTTGTTTGAACAGGCGAGGCACGCAATTCATATGACAAACACGGCACGCAAAATTGATCTGGAACCGAGTTGGCTGGCACATCTGGCTCCGGAGTTTGACAAGCCCTACATGGTGCAGCTGAAGGAATTTTTATTGCAGCAAAAACAAATGGGCAAGGTAATCTTCCCGCCCGCAAAGCAAATCTTTAATGCCTTTAATTCCACGCCGCTGGATCAGGTTAAAGTAGTTATCCTTGGACAAGATCCCTATCACGGTCCCGGGCAGGCACACGGTCTCTGCTTTTCTGTTCAGCCGGGGGTTGATGTACCGCCTTCGCTACAGAATATCTTCAAAGAAATAGCACGGGATCTGGATATCCCACCGCCGGGACACGGCTGTTTGCAGGCGTGGGCAGAGAGGGGTGTTTTATTGCTTAACGCAACCTTGACGGTAGAGCGGGCGCGAGCGGGATCACATCAAGGGCAGGGGTGGGAGCAATTTACCGACCGGGCTATTCAAGTGGTCAATGAGCACTGCGAGGGTGTGGTGTTTATGTTATGGGGCAGCTACGCCCAGAAAAAAGGCCAATTTATCGATGCCCGTAAACACCTGGTGCTCAAATCACCGCATCCTTCGCCTTTGTCGGCCCATCGCGGATTTATCGGTAACGGCCACTTTTCGAAAGCCAACGGTTATTTGCAACAACAAGGTAAAGAACCAATCGATTGGCGTTTATCCTAGGGCCGTATGAACCGGCCCCACTCAACGTCAAACAAGCTTACAAAAGCAGCGCCATGGCTGCTTCCATCTCTGCTGAGAGGTCTTCCGATTCAGCTAGTTGGATATCCGGGTCCATGCCTAGCCTTTCGAACGCCGTAACCTCTTGATAATTCACTTGCCCCATCGGTGCATCGGTGCCCACATAACTTTGCAACATCGCCACGGTGACAATATCGGCATAATCGGCTTTGGGCGCCTGGCGAGTAAAATCCACATGCTGGGATGGTATATGGGCCAATTCTTCCGGGAAACCCCAGGCTTTTAGAATCAGGTCGCCGATGGGCGCATGCAGATTATCGATCACTTTATCCAGCGTCAGACTGTCATTCAGCAGCGCAGGATTCTCTTCTGCATAGGTCAGGATAGGCAGGACACCGATTTTGTGGATCAAGCCTGCCAAGGTGGCCTGATCCGGCCGCAGGCGCGTGTAATGTTTGCACAATACGTGGCAGATGCCGGCAATTTCGCTGGAGCGGCTCCACACATCGCGCATGCGCATATCAACCAAATCAGAGGTGGCCTGAAACATCTGTTCCATGGCTAAACCTGTTGCAATATTGCTGGTATAAGCGATGCCCAGCCGCATGACGGCGGCTTTCAGGTCTTCAATCGGGCGGCTGGCTCTCAATAACGGACTGTTGGCGACCCGAACAATACGGGCACTCAGCGCAGCATCGTTGCCGATGACGTGGGCGAGTTTTTCCAGATCGGCATTGGGATCGTCAGCCACTTCCCTGACTCGCAGGGCTACTTCAGGTAAGGTCGGTAATACCAGGCGGTCGTTTTTGATAGCGGTAATAATTTCCTGGCGGACTTTTTCTACGATTAAGCTCATCGGTGGTCCTGTATTTCGAGAGGTGGAACTGCCGCAATGCGGCATCTAAAGAATCATTAAGCATTTTCTTCACTAGGTATAGCATAGGGAAGCGGCAGGTGTTCGAGTTTTTTGTGCCCCAGCCAAGCATCGGCGAGTTGTTCGTCAATGATGTTGGCCAGCGCCTCGACTTGATGAGATTTACTGTACGCGGCCATCACAATGTCGCCAATAGCCTTGCCCTGACTGTTATTGATGACGCTGCCTGGTGGCGGCAAAACATCCTCGCCAGCAACAAAGTGGATGCGAAACATATGCCTTTTTAATGTGCCGCGATAATGCAAACGCGCCACAATCTCTTGGCCTGTGTAGCAGCCTTTGCGGAAATTAACGGCATTCACCAGATGATAATTCAGCGATTGGGGTGTAAATATTTCATAGCTTTCAGCGCGTACCTCACCGATACCGGCGCGAATGTCCAGCAAGGTCCAGAGATTTTCTCCTGCGGCCAACGTATGCGGCGACAGCTTCGCTATCACGGCATCGGCACCATCCCCCAACCAGCATTCATACCGCTGCCGGTCAAGTTTGATGATGATATGGTCACCCGCTGCAACCCAGCTATCCGCTTGCTCCGGAACCGTCCCCAATGTTGTTCGCAGGAGTGATTCAGCTGCCGAACCACTTAAACCGATGCGCCGATAATGGCTGCTGCGGTCATGCAGTTTTGCTTTGGAAAACACGATATATTTTCCAAGGCTGGCCAAGGCCTTTTCAAGCAAGCTGCGATGCATTCGCAACAGAATCCGTTGTTCATCAAGTTGCAACGCCCGAAAGCTCACCAACATCCGTCCTTTGATATTGCACTGTGCTCCCAGCCGCGTAACACCATTGGTTAACTCTCGTACATCACAAGTAACCTGGCCTTGTAAAAATTTGGCGGCATCCGGACCCTCTACACCTACCAACCCGTAATGATCGAGATCAACCAGGCAGGTTTGTGTCGTGAAGTCGGGCGTATCAATTAAATTGAGCAAGGATTCATCAATTGTCGTCAATTGTTCAGTCAAGGTAAAACTCCCATCAAATAATGCGTTTTCGGCACATGATGCACGCCATGATAGAGCTATCTATCACAGAGCAAAAGTGGCAGGGTTCGTTAATGGCACAACCCAATTATTCAGCACGTATTGTTTGTCTGGTTATAGTGACAGATGACCTGGCCAAGGCGGTCGTTATAAGTCTGCCTGCGATATACATAATGATGGGATGTTATGAACGTCTGGTGTCGTTGTTGATCATTGACATCGATCACTTCAAACACATTAATGACACACTCGGCGACGATGGCAGTGACAACGTATTGCACGCAATTTCTTCGCTGATTATGGCCAATATCCGCCAGACGGACCGTGCGGGGTGTTGGGGTGGTGATCTTTTCATCATCTGTTTCGGCGGTGGTGAATTACGTTATACTGCCCGACCGTTTTATCAGTGCAGCAGGTAGTAAATCGTGGAAAGAAACCGTTTGTTCTGGGGAAGTCGGCGCGGCATGTTGGAGCTGGATTTAATCCTCCTGCCATTTCTTGAAAATATATATCCCGACCTGCCGCAAGACGATAAAGAAAGTTACTGGAAACTATTGGAATCCGAAGATCAGGATATGTACGCCTGGTTCATCAATCGCGAAAACCCGCAGGACCAAACTTTACAAAGGATTGTTGACATTGTTCGCGCTAATACCGGGCTTCAGAAAACCCCCTGATACACCCATCGCTCACAGCAGGCCTGCGGCAACTTCTGGCGCGGACGTCCTGACTGTTCATTTACGGCCTTCACGTCATTTATGGTATGCACAATGCCTCGTACATGGCGTGTTGGCGACCAGCCTGGCATTTGCTGTTATCCCACTGATAGCCACGCAACCGGTGTGGATTATTTTATGGCTGGTGGGTATGGCTGGTTTGTGGATTAGCTTACGAATCTGTTACGCCGCCTGGCGAGGGTTGCCGCAGGTGTTGCATATAACCGAACGCGGTTGGCTTCTCACTGACGACAAACTCCAGCGGGAGATATTCCTGTCAGATGAAGCGGTGGTATTACCCTGGTTAGTGGTTTTACCTTGTCGTGACAAAAATAATAAAACGCGCATTCACCTTGTTGTACTACCTGATAGCACATCATCAGAGGCACATCGGCGCTTGCGCGTCTGGCTGCGGACTCGTCAATAATCGTTTCGTGGTTTACAAGCAATAGCATGATTTATGAACATGATTTATAAAAAAGTCACCTTCATAATGCCGCCACGATAGAGTCCAAGATACAAGACAGTATTTTCTCTTTCCTTGACGACTAACAAGCTCCTGACACCGCCAAAGAGTGATTGGCTGGGGTAAAGATATTTCGACCAATTGGTACCGCCATTTTCTGAGATCTCCAAAATCAGTGGTTGAGGTGTATCCCAATTTTTATCCCAGCCGGCGGTATAAAGTGTCTGTGGATCATCTGGGTCGAGTGCTACATCAAAGTAAAAACGGTAATCCACATCGCCCAGCAAGTTGGTCCAGGTTTCACCGTTATCAGTGCTTTCCAACACGCCGCCTTCACCGCTGGCTAATACGCGCTGATCGTTAGTCGCATCAAATTGGATGCCGTAAATAACACTGGGATTGGGCAACAAATCTGAATAACTGCGCTCTTCATCGGTATCCAGCGAATAAACGCGCAACACTAACTGTTCCAACGCATTCTGGCCACCGTACCAGATTTCATTGGTCGCCGGATTGCGCTTCACGATGGTTTTACGCTGACCGAAGCCGTGCCACTCGCCGCTCAGGATTTCCCAGTGGCGCCCTTCATCCAAAGAGCGTGCCAGAACTTCTATACCGGTGGCATAAAGCGCGTTGTTGTCATCGTCGTAATGCAGGCCATGGATGGCTTCGGGATCATCCTCGCCACCAAAATTATGGGTAATTTCACTCCAGTTTTCCCCGCCATCTGTCGTCTCCATCAATTGATATTGTGTGATTTCCTCAACGATAAATGACGTGGAAGCCAAATAATGTTCATCATCCAGAAATGCGATATCCAGAACTTCACGATTGCTCAAGCCAGCTGCCAACCAGCGACCATTGCCTTTGGTTTTGCTATACAAGCCGCGATCAGTTGCCGCAAACACTTGTCCGTCATGTTCATATAACCGCAGGATAATCCGTCCGCTGAGCCCATCAGGCGCAATACCGAAATCTGCCTTGGGCGGTTTGTCATCACTCCCACAACTGATCAGGAAAAACAGGCTGAGGGATACTACGACAAGCAAACGAGCGAAGAATATGACACGCATAGAGGCAACTCCATTGAATGATGTTTCATTGAACGGAGTATGCAGCGCGACCTAAAAAGGAGTGGTAAAAAATTGTACCTGCTTGTGAGAATCTGTAACGAAACGGGCGGCGGCAAAATGTTCGCCGCCCGGTGTACTCAATCTTTGCTGATCACAATATCCTGTCCGGCAAAGTTGGTCGGTACCAGAATGGTGTCGCGGGCGACTGAGGATTTTTTGGGGTAATCGAGCGAAAAATGCAAACCGCGACTTTCCTTGCGTTCAATGGCGGAACGAATGATCAGCTCTGCTACTGTTGCCAGGTTACGCAATTCGATCACGTCACTGCTGACTTTGTAATTGCTGTAATACTCGGCAATTTCTTTCTGTAATAACTTGATGCGGTGAGTGGCTCGCTCAAGCCGTTTGTGCGTGCGAACAATGCCAACATAGTCCCACATAAAGCGGCGCAGCTCATCCCAGTTGTGTGAAATCACCACGTCTTCGTCAGAATTGGTTACACGCGATTCATCCCATTGTGGCGATGGGTCCGGTTCGTGGATGTTGGGTAAGTTGGCAAGGATATGCTCCGCTGCCGATTGCGCGTAGACGATACATTCCAACAACGAATTGCTCGCCATGCGGTTGGCGCCATGTAAGCCGGTAAATGACGTTTCGCCGATCGCGTAAAGATTCAGTAAATCGGTTTGCCCATTTTTATCAACCACTACGCCGCCACAGGTGTAATGTGCGGCGGGCACCACCGGAATCGGTTCTTTGGTAATGTCGATACCGAATTCGAGGCAGCGCGCTTTTACGGTCGGGAAATGTTCGCTGATAAATTCTGGTGACTTATGGCTGATATCCAGATACAGGCAATCGCAGCCCAGGCGTTTGATTTCGTGGTCGATAGCGCGCGCGACGATATCCCGCGGCGCCAGTTCTGCCCGCTCATCAAAGCGTGGCATAAACCGCTCCCCATTAGGCAGGCGCAGATAGGCGCCTTCACCACGCAGGGCTTCGGTGATCAGAAAAGTCTTGGCTTTGGGGTGATACAGACAAGTAGGGTGGAACTGATTGAATTCCATATTGGCAACGCGGCACCCGGCCCGCCAGGCCATGGCAATGCCGTCACCGCTGGCGCTGTCCGGATTGCTGGTATAAAGGTAAACCTTACTGGCACCGCCCGTGGCTAACACCACCACCTTGGCTTGAAACACGTGAACGTGATCGTCTTCATGGCTCAATGCATAAGCACCTGTGCAACGCAGCTTGCGCGAGCCGGTATCGGCCTGCGTAATCAGGTTGATGGCCACATGGTGTTCGAAGATGTGCAGGTTATTTTGTTGCGCGCGATCCAGCAGGGTACTGTGCACGGCCTGCCCGGTCGCGTCGGCACTGTGGATGATACGGCGATGACTGTGCCCGCCTTCCTGGGTGAGGTGGTAATCCTCTTTGCCGCTTTCTTTGGTAAAGCTGACGCCCTGATCGATCAGCCATTGGATAGCGCCTTTGCTGCGCTCCACCGTAAACCGCACGGCGTCCTCATGGCATAAACCGGATCCTGCTATCAGCGTATCGGCGACGTGGGCATCAATAGAGTCCTGGTCATCGAGCACTGCCGCAATGCCGCCCTGGGCAAACCAGGTCGAGCCCTCATTGGCCGCGCTTTTGCTGAGCAAGGCGACCTTGGCGGAGTTGGCGAGGTTTAAAGCGAGGGTCAAGCCGGCAGCGCCGGAGCCTATGACCAATACATCATGATTGTAGTGTTTGTTCATCAATACGGGTCCGTATCAAAAATCGTTGCCAGACGGTGTCTCAAGCGGCCGTGCAGTATATACAAGCTGCCGCTCCAGTTTAACGCCGCACAGTTTGCCCACTATAAGGTTTTTTTCGGTGCCCTGCTTATACGCACGCATGTATATACGCGGCCTTGTGTGGGTTTGCTTACTGACAGGTTGGTAAAGCCCGGTATGATAGGTGGCGCCTGAACTTTTCTGATGGGGGTGAGTCTATCTGCCAGTTCGAAGTGAGCCCCTGTCCGCGATTTTTAAGGCTTTCATATTCGCAAGTGATTGATTGTGCAGTATTAACCTTTACGGGTAAGCTGTGCATTCATAACAATTCATAGCCGCAGGGCTGGGTCTGATCTGACTTCGGGTATACCGAAGTGCTTGGGGGTTTTAACAGAATGACAGCGCAACTGGCGCAAGATGCGGATCAACAACTGGTTGAACGTGTTCAAAAAGGCGATAAGCGCGCCTTTGACTTGCTCGTAATCAAATACCAACACAAAATTCTGGCGATCATCAGCCGTTTTATACGCGATCATGCTGAGGTTCATGACGTAGCCCAGGATGCTTTTATCAAAGCATATCGGGCATTGCCCAATTTCCGGGGCGACAGTGCCTTTTATACCTGGATGTACCGCATCGCCATCAACACCGCCAAGAACCATCTGGTTGCCCGGAACCGCCGGCCACCGGCCAGTGACGTGGAGGTGGACGAGGCAGAGTTCTATAACGGTAACGATGCCCTTAAAGAAATGAACACCCCGGAGCATAACCTGCTGACCGAAGAATTGCAGACGGTTATTGACCAGGCCATTCGCGATCTGCCGGAAGACCTGCGTACAGCGGTGACGCTGCGTGAGATGGAAGGGCTTAGTTATGAAGACATCGCTGCAATCATGGATTGTCCGGTAGGCACGGTACGTTCGCGAATCTTCCGCGCGCGCGAAGCCATTGATAAACGTATCCATCCTCTATTAAGCGAAGTTTAAAAGGATGTGTAATCGATCAAAAAGATGCAGGATCTGTAACCAAATGGAACATGTAACGCTTCGCTTGGACATTTAATGCATATTTTTTTAACTAAACTTAACGAAAACTGGCACGGCGCTGAACCTTTGTAAATCTGTCGGGTCTTTTGCAACAAGTACAACTCGTTGCTATTTGAATGAATGAGTTCAAGTAAACAACACCAGTAACATAAACTCCCGCATTTATCGGCTAGCGGGTTTTCACGAGATGTCTATACAGAGGTAAATCTCAGCATGACACAGCAAAATACGCATCATCCATTGGCAGAATCCCTTTCCTCGCTGATGGATAATGAGGCCTCGGAATTGGAATTGCAGCGCGTTCTCAAGGCCAGCGAATCTGATTCAGAGGTCAAAGCTACCTGGTCTCGCTATCAGGTTGCCCGTGCTGCCCTCCATCGTGACCTGCCCATGCTCGAAATGGGCGACTTTGCGGCCCGTGTCAGCGCCGCTTTGGAACAGGAAGAGAATCACACAATCACCTCTGCCCCGGTTACCCCAGAAAAGAAAGCCGTGCAATGGTGGCAAAACGTTGCCCGCTTTGCTGTGGCGGCGTCGGTGGCTGGCGGGGTGGTTCTGTTTGCGCAAAACTTTGGTGGCGTGAACCCGGAAACAGCGGCGGTAGCAGCAACACCGCAGGTGGATGCACCGACGGCAGCAGCCGTTCCCGCACCGTCTTTACCGGCCGGTTATCACGCACAACCCTTGAGCGCGCGCGCGGTAGGCTTGCAAACCGGTTATGAGTCGCGTCAGCAGGATAACCGCCAGGTGGTCTTTGTACCGCTGCCCAGTAGCTCACAAACGGCTGCTCAGGTATCCGACGAAGAAGTGCGCGATTACCTCAACAAATTAATTGAAGAACACGCCGACAACGCGGCGTTGAACAGTGGTCAGGGTATGCTACCCTTTGCGCGAGTTGTGTTGACCGAAGAAGACTGATTCCTATGCGTATAGCTGTATTGATTCGCTCTTTGAGCGGCCTGTTGTTATTGCAGGCCGCTCAATTTGTTTTAGCCGTGCCTGAAACCCCGAATGCCTCGCAAACCCCCTCCCAAGCCCAAAGCTTACAAGCGTTGTTTGCCAAGATGTCCCGGGTATCCCATAACCTGAACTATCAGGGTTCTTTCACCTACGAACATCAGAACACCAGCATATTGCAGGGGTTTCGCGTGTCTCATTGGGTGGAAGAGGGCGTTGAACACGAACGCCTGTTGTACCTGAACGGGCCGGAGCGGGAAATTGTTCGCCACGGCCAGGCGCTGGACTGCTTCTCTCCCGGCGATCAATTGTTGCAGGGGCGGTTGAGTTCTATCGGCTCCCGGCTGATCGGGCTGGATGAGTTGTATCAATTCCAGATCCGCTACACCGAGCGCGTTGCTGGCCGCATGGCCACCGTGCTGCAAGTGGTTCCGCGCGATGAGTTTCGCTATGGCTATGTATTGAGTGTGGACCAGGAAACCGGTTTGGTGCTCAAGTCGCTGATGATCGACGGCACCGGGCGCATCCTGGAGCGCTATCAATTTCTGGAATTGGATTTGAATCCCGATATCAAACAATTGGAGGAAGCACCTGCGGCCAAGCTGCACCGCGTGGCCAACGCTGAATTGGGTGGATGCAATAAGACCCAGGGCGGCGAACCGGAAGGTTGGGGATTGAAATGGATTCCTACAGGTTTTGCATTCGTGGGTCAGCATCGTGTTCGGGAATCCGCCGATATGCTGATGTTTACCGATGGGTTGAGCACCTTTTCTGTTTTTATTGAACCTGCCTCCCAGCAACCTCCTGAAGGTATCGGGCAACGCGGTGCCACTGTCGCTTTCATGAGCAAAGTGATGCGCAACGACCAGATTCATCGTCTTACAGTAGTGGGAGAAATCCCTGCTGTAGCGGCCGAGCAAGTCGCGGCCGGCGTCGAAGCAAAATAACTCTTCAATTGCGGGTGGGGGAACTCCCACCCGTCTTGCCGTCGAAGTCATAAATCAATTCCTGCATAATGCGCCCCTGAGCATCCAATGAGGTGGTGGCATGATCCATGAAAAAGGCCGTATTGTGGCCATAGAGCCGGAAGGCATCTGGGTAGAGACGATTCAGCGCTCTACCTGTGATTCATGCAGCGCCGAAAAAGGCTGTGGCCAAAGCCTGATGGCAAAGCTCAGTGGCCACACGTCATATCTGTGGGTGCTGCTGCAAGGTCGCGATGCCGCGCAATATCAATTGGGTGATGAAGTGGAAATCGGTGTACCGGAAAGTGTGGTGGTAAACGGTTCGCTATTTTCGTATCTGGTGCCGCTATTAACCATGATGTTCGCAGCCGGCATGGCGCATCAGCAATTTGCCCAAGAGGGCATCACCATTCTCTCTGCCTTCACCGGCCTTGTTATTGGTGCGTTAGTGGTTCGTTGGCGCTCCCATCACATTCGCTTTGACAGCCGCTTGCAACCCGTGCTGATTGACGATCACAAACCGCTGCGTATCCAACCCTGATTATGTTACGAATTACATCCAGCATCAGTATTCCCCTCCATGAGATTGAATTAACGGCTATCCGTGCGCAGGGCGCCGGTGGGCAAAATGTCAATAAAGTCTCCAGTGCAATCCATCTGCGTTTTGATGTGCGGGATTCATCACTGCCGGACAGCTGCAAAGAACGATTGCTGCAGTTGCAGGACAGCCGGATGTCAGCAGAAGGGGTGATTGTGATCAAGGCGCAACGATTTCGCACCCAGGAAAAAAATCGCGAGGATGCGCTGGAGCGCTTAAAAGAAATGATTGCAGAGGCGATCAAGGTTCACAAAACCCGTCACGCCACCAAGCCGACGCTGGCCTCCAAAAAACGCCGCATTGAAGGAAAAGCCCGTCGCGGCAACGTCAAACAAATGCGCGGTAAACCATCGGCAGATTATTAGAAGCCAAAAATTATTTACGCCGGTAATGTTTGCCAGAGTTCTTTTTGCAACTGTTGAATATTCTCGCCACCGGTTTCCATCAGCCACTTCACCAACGCCTGTGACACATCAGGGTAGGGGATAGGGTCCGGTTTGGGTAGCGTTAACCATTTGCCGATTGCTTCGACACTCAATTCTTTAGTCACCGAAGCGTAGCCTAATTTTTGCAGCGCTAACGCGTTGGATTTTTGTTCCATTTGCCCGGCAACCGGTTGTGTCAGAATTTTCTTACCCAGCTGCAAGGCCTCGCTGGGCAACTCAAAACCGGTACTGCAAATCACACCTTCGCAACGATGCAAATCCTGCTGGAACCCTTCGCGTGAAAAAGGGCGCACATGAATATGCCCTTCATCAAAAGCTTCCGGCACCGGTTGATAAACGTAGAAATGATAATCAGGAAACTGACGCAATTGCGGCAATATATCCGCCAGGCCCGCGAACGGCAGATATACCAGATGATGACCTAGCGTAAATTCATTAGCGTATTGGGATGGCTCAACCAGCGGTGGCAGAATCGGCTGGTTAAAGTGGTGCCAATGCAAACCGAT
>CAMPIG010000028.1 GCA_946886255.1 uncultured Cellvibrio sp.
GGTTCCGCCGAAGAAATTGCAACCGATGTACGGATACTCTGCGCTACACACAAGAGCCTTGAAAGGGAAGTTCAGGATGGCCGCTTTCGCCAGGACTTATTCTATCGCCTAAATGTGATTCAACTTTCTGTCCCCGCACTTCGTGAGCGTCGGCAGGATATTCCTTTACTAGCTAATCACTTATTGCAAAAACTGGCTGAAGCCGTCAATTTGCCAACGCCCCGTTTATCCAACGACGCATTAAAGCGGCTGAATGATTATGCTTTTCCCGGCAATGTTCGCGAATTGGAAAATATTCTGGAGCGTGCGTTTACGTTAAGCGACAGCGATGTCATTGAGGCAGAGGACTTACAACTACACGGCGAGCAATCACTAAAAATAAATCCCACACCTCAAAAACCCTCAAGCAGCAATCTCGTCGACTACCCGGCCCGTTGCGCGGAATACCCATCATTGGATGATTATTTACAAGATGTAGAGAAAGATATTCTGTGCAATATGTTGGAGCAGGTGAAATGGAATAAAACCCTAGCTGCGAAGCAGCTAGGGATTAGTTTTCGATCGTTGCGGTATCGGTTGCAGAAGCTGGGGCTGGATGAGGATTGAGTCGCCGTGATAAAACCAACCTACCAACATTGCTCAACTGTACCGCCAGCCGCTCCACGAGCTCCAGTGTTTGTCATGGTCATAGCACCACATTTATCACCAACTTGCGGACTGCCTGCTGTTGGTGTAGCTGTCAGAGTATAACCAGTCGCCGAGACATTGGAAATAGTTATGGCATAGTAACCTTCGCGGGAAATAATCTTTGCATCACCTTCGCTTAATTGTTTATAAACACCACAATCGGCATCGTTATATACACTATATGCAGTAAAACAACGCTGCAAACGTTGCACAATGTTATTAAGTTCTACCTTAGCATCCGATCGATTGGTTTTTCTTACCGAGTTCAAATATGAAGGATAAGCAACACCGGCAAGAATACCAATGATAGCAACCACTACCATTATCTCAATCAAGCTAAAGCCTTTGGAATATTTTTGCATAGGTTTTTATCCACCTTAATCTTTAACGAAGCTGTCTCCACGACATTCTACCAAGAGCATTTTTTGCAAGGCATGCGTCTTGACTTACCAAAGCACCACTGGAACCGACAGCAAATACTTTCGCAGGAAATTGCCCTTCGGGACATTGTAGCGTTCCGCCTCCGGCATCCCCTCCGTTGTCGGAACCGCCCTCAGCAGGAAGGGGTAAAATTCCAAAACCTAGATCGCCCAAGATCAAAAAGTCATGGGAAATATTTCCATCTAATATCGTGTGATTTTCATATTTATCTCCTACTGCAGGAACTTCCATAATCCAGCTGCTACCACCAAACTCACATGGAACAGGCGAGGGTCTCATGGTTGAGAATATCACTTTGTCATAGAGTAAAAGAGATTTAGTCACAACCCTTTCCCCCATTGGAAAGTCTATATACCAACCATCCACTAACTCCCAATTGACTGGCTGTCCAGTGGAAGTGGATATTGGCCGGCCAGGCTCGTTAACACCCATGACTTTCTGCGCCAACCTGTTTCGTCCCGAGACTCCATTGAGCACATCAACAATTGCATAGAAGCTTTGTACCGGGATGTTGGTTGTATTATCGGCGTTATATAGATATTTACCTGTACCAAAATAAACCATAATCGCGTTATTTTTTAATGCATTCACACCTAAGGTTGGTGCGGCGGTAATCGGCTGGGGCACTGGATTTGTCCCAGGAGTTACCGCCCTGAATATAGCAGAAGCAGCCCAATTGCCTACGTTGTTAGGAGCAAATTTCCACATATAGCCGTCTAAATCCCCGGCATATATGGCCGTCACAACGCCCGCACCATTTGGGAGCAAAGCTGGAGCAGACAAACCGCTACCGGTTGCTGAAGCGACCACTGTATGCACACCCTTACTTTCCAAATCGACCCAGACCAGTTGAGTTGAACCCGACTCGTAACCATTTCCGAACACTGCTGCCCATCTAATTTCGGCGCCGACCTGCATTGGAACAATAAATATTTGTCCAGTTACATACCCCAACGCGGGTAAATCATTGAGCTCGAACAAAAGTTTTGGCGAATCCGGGTTTGTGACATCAAGGGCGAAAACTCCCCTTCCACCGGCCCCCAGAGTACCAACAACGACACTTTTCCATTCGCCATTGATATATGCATCACCAACAGCAATTGGGCCATCGACTGAGTATTGATGTGGAATACCTGCACCGTTAGTTCCATAACCTGGTCTCGTTAAATCAGCGAGTGTCGGAAAAGCGCCAACGGGGACATAGGCAAATTTCTCTGCTAAGGTTTTTGCATCAAAAGCGTGAAACATACCATCGTTCGCGCCCACAAATACAAGTGGGTCACGATTACTCTTCGATTCCAGGTATGTGCGATATTTATTGCCCATCTCACCAGGAAGACGTCCATATCTCAAGTCAGTCGCTCCCATGTACACTGGACTTGAATTGACAATGTCTCCTAGCAATATTTCTTGACCATCTTGCTCTTTTCTAACTCTCATTCCGGCTATGGAATCCGTGGACTCACCCCGCAACCACTCTACGCGCAATGAACCAGTTGCCTCATCGTCACCATCAATTAGATAGTTCTTTTGACCTTCATTAAGGTGATCCCATTCAAAATCTACAAGGTTCTCGCCGTCTGAAACATATATTGAACGCGTGTCACCTGAGCGCAGAGTCTTAGATGTGGTTATAGCACCTTCCGTCACCACATTCCCCGCATTATCAAACGCAAAAGACTTTAACTCGCCCCACCAATTATCGGTATTGAAGCTAGCTTGATAAATAGCGGACCCAGTGGTGAGTCTCGTAGAATTAGTAGCGGCTGTAGAGGCTGAACCAACACTCTGCTTCACCTCGTTGAAAACGTCTCTTAATGCCGCTTCTAAGTCTCGCGGATCTGTAGCGTAAAAATAGGTTTCTGGTGTAGAAGCGGCGATTTCTTCCGCGCTGGTCACATCTTCATCATAGCCACCCCATTTGGCAGCATAATATAAAGGTGATTCTAATAATTGCGCATTTGATGCGGCTGAGGATAATTGAAACGTTTTACTGCGCGCAACAGCTCTGGCGTGTGTTGTGTTACAGGCACCTTGTGTTCCATCATAGCCACTACCTACGCGACACGTACAACTGTTATTTGTCGATGTAGTACAACTGGTACCATTTGTAAAATTGTTTACTCCTGAATGAACATGAAAGCCATCATCTTGAGTACCACTAATGACATATCCGAAGCCCATAGGATCACCAGTAGACTGCGCAATAACCTGCGTGGTAACAGTTACCTCGCTTGGAGTGATGCTGTAATTAATTATGCCCCACATATCCTGGTCAAAGTCACCACCAGCCTCGCTGTCCTCCCAATTAACATAAAGCTTCCCGCTGTTGGATGTTGAGCTAAATTGCTGGCTAACAATTTTAAAGTCTACGATCGCACAGTTGGTATGAGTAGATGATAGGGCGTTCCTACAAGCCGGCAAAATAGTGATATTTTTAGTATTACTTCCAGGCACAGGCACAATTACCCGAGGAACTGCCGGCGCCAGTGCCACACCATAGGTTTTTACAGTTTGGACTTTCGGTTCGTTTCTAATGACCACCCCGTTTAAAGGAATCCCCTCCTTACGGGCATGATAGGCAAGACCAGCAATTTGATAACTACCTTCCAATCTAGGAGCATCTGGACATGTGCCGCGAACATCCGCTAAAGCCCCTACAGACTTAGCCGTACAGAGCTGATGGCTGTTGGCATCATTAACCGCGCCATTTTCTCCCACAAAATAACTATTACCGTGAATTCCCTCCTCCTCACCAACTGCATTAGTAGCAATATCAACATTTGCAAGCCCGATATCAGCAGCATTTATTTGATCGCGATCACGCTCATCATCATATGAGCTAGTTGAAGCATTGAATTGCAACACGCTGAGCGGCGCGCAGTAATTATTGTTTGTAACAGGCTTATCCCACGTAGCGGTATTAAGACCGGCAATGCGACCTGAGTCGTTAGCAACAAACGCACTATTGGGAGTTTGGCCAGATAAATAACGCAGAGACTCAAGAAAAATTTCAGACTGAGGGTTTCCCCAGTTTGTACAATGACCATCAGAGAATGAACTTCTGCTCCATACACATGCATCACTCCCATCATTGTTATTACTGTGAGAGCCTCGATGATAGGTGCCATCGTCAAAACGGTATCCGTAGATTCTTAACCTATCCAATGTACCAACGATACTATTTCCACTGGCAGGTATTTTAAAAGTACCGTTAGCATTAACCTCATCAACCATGCTTCCGACAGTTTTTCTCAATACCCCTCCAGATTTATTTTTTGTATAGGACCCGGTCATAAGGCCAAAATGTATTTGGTCATCCTCACCGTATTCTTGTAGCAGTCCAATGGGTTTTAGAGCACCATTATAATCTTTGCAATTTTCCCCACCGTGTTCTAACGTCGAATCACACACTTTTACTCTAACAATAAAATCCCTACCCCCCAGCCGCCGATTGTTGCTGCCGCTATTGGCAGGACTAGATGTGTGCGCAACGATACCACTCAAAGCAGGATTATTATCATTGGCAGCCATTCCCCAACGACACTGCCAGCGCTCATTGCTTGCCCATAGAGAAAAGTTGCCTCTAGCTATACGCATTAGCGGAGCGCCAGTATCTGATTGTGACAAATTGTTTCTGTTAGTGGGCTCAGTTGTGTTGCAAATTGTTATACCTGAGTCATTGTTACTTTGCCCCATAGTGATATTTCCAAATGGGGTCAAACTTCCGATATCTGTACCATTGTAGTATTTAGCAAATGAATGTGCATCCTGAGGAAGGAATGCTCGCTCCAGTACCGTAATCGAACTTGTATCTTGCCCCTGCTGACGCATTCCACCGTAAAGAATTTTTCTGACTGCATCCATTCTCGTCATAGATGTCCAATTCAAAAAATTCCCACTCCATTCGTTGTTAACTCCACCTGCATTACAATAACCATCATCGGTAATTCGAGTAGGATTAAAGCGATTTGATGTTGTATTGTATTCGTAGCACTTTTCACTATCGAAGTATCCGTAATAGTTATAACCGTGAACATAGCTCGTATCTGCCTCACCCTCGGCGTCCGGCGCCCCACCATAATTAGGGTTAGGTTGTCCATCTATGGTTCTACGCCCATCGGTAATATTGGAGTAATCATCGTAAAGCTTAAAAAATAGCTGATGATCGCGAGACATGTTTAACATCATGATTGGTCTTACGGGCTGAGCCAGAAACAACGGCTCTTGGGCGGGAGCAGACATTACGACATGCGCAAGGCCCAATGAAAAAAGACCGGCAAAAGCAGCCCAAGACCATTTACACAGTGAGCGAATAACACTATTTCGCTTCATGGATGACTCCCGCTTTTTACTCTAAGAGTTTTACAGTGGATTGGAGGACGGCTTCAGATGTATCTGTATCACCATAACTCCAGCTACTAACACGAAAAAACTTTGGCTCTGGAACCATGTCCACACTGCCAACATCAATACCGCTTCCATCACTTGCAGCAACTTTACCGATGGGCATTACCAAACTCTCCAATTTATATCTCGGGGGACGGGCCAATTCGCCAATAGCATCTCCTATCGATTCACCTTTTTCCTGCCAGGCTGTAGCATTCCAAGTATTTGTCGGGTCTGAAAGGCTGATATCTTCATACTCAATATCCGGATTGGCATCCACTGCGTATTCACCAACCCGCAGCCCCGCTTCTGCTCGCTGAAAAGCAACGTTGCTATCCCGCAAATTACCAGCCATAAGCTCCTGCATACTGCTACCGCGAACAGCTGCCAGCCCCACAATAGTGATCAATAAGACCATTATCAGCCCAACAATAAGTACAGCACCACGCTGTGCATTATATTGAACAGACACTATATTTTTTGAATCAATGGTTTTCATAACGCACTCAATCCAAGATTATTGCAAACGACTACGGGCAACAATGGTATTCACAAATACTTGCCTCAACCGGCGATCATCCGGCTCAACGACAGCCCCATCAAATGTATAAGGTTGCGGTTCATTTAGTACATTATCGGCAATACTTGCTACCACGATTTCTACGCGAACATTATCGATTCTATCCCAATCTCCAACATCATCAGCATCGAAATAATCGTCACCTTCACCGTACATCAACCTCATTTGCTCAACACCTTCCAATAACTCTAATGCAGCATTGGAATTTATTTTTTGCCACAAGCTTGACCTTGTTTCATCACCAACGCTTGGTGCAACGAAATAAACATAAGTATTCACCGGGACCAATTCCGCCCCCTCGGCAAAATTTCCCTCGGGGATTGGCACATCCGTTAACGTCAGGGTATTACCAGCTACAGCTAACTGTTCAACTATAAATATTCTCGAATCAACGCAATCTGAAGCAGAAACGACAGCTCCTGTACATATACCACTATTACAGCCATCAGAAACACCTGAAGCAGATACATTTACAGAGAGACTATTGGCTGAATTGATATTGTTAACAAACAACGGCTGAGCATCAGCAGCCCTTACAACCAGGATATCTCCATCCACCGGTTCTGTAGTGATTAAATTTGCCGGGGCCGAGGTAAGCCCTTCCAAACCTACAGCAAAATTTTTATGTAGCCCGGCGGTCAAACCCGTACTATCAATTACTATTGCACCTTCAGTGCGACTGCCGCAGCCCATATACCCAGCCATACGAATATCGCGAGACAAAAACTCCATTGCCAACCGACCAGTTTCCTGAATCCTGGATAAAGCTTGTTGAGTATCAAAGGCCACGCGACTTGACAGAAATACTTGTATCACGCCAGTCATCAAGATCAACCCCAATGCTATGGCGATCATTAACTCGACCAAAGATAAACCGGCTTGCTTAAACTTCATGTGCTCTCCTCACAAGCGGGTTGTATAAGTGAAGGTGGAGGCTTTTCCCCCTTCGTTTAAACCATCCTGCTCAGCCCATGTAACCGAGACTGTGCAAATTCGGCTCACCTCAATACAAGCCACATTAATCTCACCTTCAGGAAGCCTATTTTCAATTTCACTGAGAATCAGTTCGCTGAGAGCCGGATTCTGAATTCCGCTGGTCTGAGGGCTAACACTCCGTATACGATCCAAGACATCATATGCAATCACATTCGCTTGCGACCGAAGATATGCGCTGTGATTGTAGTCAAGAGATCGAGTTTGTAACGCGGCAATAGCCAGAAGAGATGTACCAAGAATTAGAACGGTTACCAACACCTCTATTAAACTGAACCCGCCATGCTTAATGGTATTTGAATGTTTCATCTATCCCTCTCAACAACTCTTCACTTTGCTGCTGACCATACCAGATAACCCCACTGAAATACTTTGGGCGGCACTTCCCAAACACCCCGTGTATTTTGCAGTAGCTTCAATACCACCTATTGCCCCTGCTACTCTGGCCAAGACTCCTCGGGAATCAAAACGGAAAAAATTTATATTTGCTCCATTCTGCGTCAAAGAAACTTCAGCACGCTGATCTAAGCCATTCCATTGACGCAAAACGACTTCGACTTCCGTATCTGCGCTTGTTTCCGCCTTTTTATCCAGAAAAACTAACCATCCGTTCTTCCAGTCGGCAGCATCACCACAAGCATCACCACCAAGGTTACTAGCGCAGATCGAGATCGGACGACGACGTTTGATTGCTTCAATGCGCGCGAAGTTAATGGCTGACGTTAACTCCTCACCAAGAGCGATGGAGCCATTGCGCTCAATTTGCCGGTTAAAACTGGGAATAGCGATAGCCAAGACTATTCCGAGGACCGCCAATGTGACCAACAATTCTATTATTGTAAATCCCCGTTGACTTACCATATTTTTTCTCATTGCAGCAGCTTCAGGCAAGTAGCACGATGCTACTAAAGAACCCATACGTTAATAATATTAATTTAGTCAAATGTGCGTATATAGAGTGGACTAATCTAACATCTCGAATTATATTGCTCATTCTCAAACTAACACAGGTGAATACACAAGGCGTAATCTTAGCGATGTGCGGTCAGGGTCGAAGCATGAACGGCTGATAGCAATTGATGCGCCTTCTATGCAATATATGCAATATGGAAGCCAAGGATGATCTTATGAAACAAAAGGGATTAACCCTCCTAGAGCTATTACTCGTACTAACCATAGTGGCCGTTCTTTTAACTGCTGGCGTGCCCACATTTTCTAAACATATTCATCACACCAAGGTCAAGATATTGGCCTTAGATCTTATGCAGGCAGCACAAAAAACCAGAACAATTGCGGTCAGCAAAAATCAGCGAGCGACCTTGCGAAACTTTGGCAGATGGGAAAATGGATGGGAAATATTCATAGATTCAAACTCAAATGGCATAAGAGATGAGACAGAGGAGTCCCTAGGCGAGCATAGACACGATACCGCGTCGGCCTCAATCAAAGTGTACACAGGCAAAACCGCCGTAAGACACTACATCTCTTACACAGGCCAAGGAATCAGCCGAGCGGCAAATGGAGCCCTCATGATGGATACCATTGTCATTTGTCCGACATCACAAGGAGGGGGTTACGCACTAGCTCTATGGCACAGTGGCAGAATGAGGCTGCACCCTATTTCACCACAGGAGTGTAATAAAGCCTCGCCATAAAGATAGCTAAATACGCAATGCTTTAGGCAATGAAAAGCTGATATTTTCAGGAATCCCCGGAAGCTCTTGCGGCGCCTTGGCGCCATGCGCGCACAAACGCTCAATGACTTGCTGCACCAAAACTTCAGGGGCGGATGCGCCCGCGGTGATGCCGATACAGGCTTTACCCTGCAACCATTCACAACGAATATCATCCGGGCCGTCAATCAGATAAGCCTCAGTACCGCACCGCTCCGCCAATTCGCGCAGACGATTGGAATTGGAGCTAGTGGGCGATCCGACAACTAATACCAGGTCGCACTCCAGCGCTAGCTGTCGTACAGCGTCCTGACGATTGGTAGTGGCATAGCAGATGTCATTTTTGCGCGGACCCTGGATGCTGGGGAATTTATCTCGCAAAGCGTCGATAACCTTGGCCGTATCATCCATGGACAATGTTGTTTGAGTGACGTAAGCCAAAGCTTCAGGGTTTTTCACGTGCAGACGAGCAACATCCTCTTCATCTTCAACAAGGTATATCTCGCCACCATTCCTGTTGTCGTATTGTCCCATAGTACCTTCAACTTCCGGATGACCTTCGTGGCCGATCAGGATGCATTCACGGCCTTCGCGGCTGTAACGCATCACTTCCATATGCACCTTGGTCACGAGCGGGCAGGTAGCATCGAAAACTTGCAGACTGCGCCGCTTCGCTTCTTGCTGTACTGCTTGTGAAACACCGTGAGCACTGAAGATGACAATCACATCATCCGGCACTTGATCCAGCTCATCGACAAACACAGCGCCACGCTCGCGTAGCGAATCCACCACAAACTTGTTATGTACCACTTCGTGGCGCACATAAATCGGAGCGCCAAACACGTCGAGCGCACGATTCACAATGTCGATGGCTCGATCAACACCGGCACAAAAGCCGCGCGGATTGGCAAGTTTAATTTGCATAGTGTCAATGTACCTGTGCAGGTTCTATACGCAAGACGGCGACATCAAACAGGATATCGCGGCCCGCCAGTGGATGATTGAAGTCAACAATAACCCGCTCATCGTCAAAGCGCTGTACTACACCGGGTAACTCAGTTTTCTGCGCGTCAGCGAATGACAACATCAGGCCTTCGCTTAATTCAATATCCTCACCAAACTGATCCCGCGCGATTTCCTGGATATTGTTAGGGTTACGTTGACCGAAGCCCTCTTCCGGCTTAATCAAAAAAGTGTCGCGATCACCTTCTTGCATACCGAAGATCGCTTTTTCAAATCCTACTAACAAGCTGCCATCTCCCACGGTAAAAGTGGCGGGGTCGCGTTCAAAATTGGAGTCAATCACATCGCCGTTCGCAAGTGTCAGCGAAAAATGCAGAGTGACTTTTGTACCTGGTCCGACGGTTAATTCACGCATTGACTGGTTTTTCCTTGGTGAAAATCATATCGGCAATCAACAAAATGGCACCTAACGTAATCGCAGAGTCTGCCAGGTTAAAAGCAGGCCAATAGTAATCCTGATAATGCACCACAATAAAGTCGACAACATGACCTAACACAACACGATCATAAACATTGCCAATAGCGCCACCGAGTATCATCGTTAAACCGAAAGCTTCCAGTTTTTTGGTGGCCGCAATGCGCGCAATCCATACAACCAGCACCGCGCTTACAATGATTGCTACTGCCGTAAAAAACCATCGCTGCCAACCACCGGCATCGCTTAAAAAGCTGAAGGCTGCGCCCGGGTTATAACGCAAGGTAAAATTAAAAAACGAGGTAAACACCACCGGCTCGTTGTACGTCAACACGGCTTCGACCCAATGCTTGCTGATTTGATCCAGCACAATCACCAGGAGTGCCAGGCCATACCAACGCCAGGCTTGAGCAGGAACTTTATTCAACATGAATTTTCCTTAGCATTAAGTATTGAGACTATGCAAACTGGCGTTGCTCACCCTTGCCATCCACGTTTTCAACACAACGCAGACAAATTTCCGGGTGATTGGGGTTGGCGCCCACATCGGCACGATGGTGCCAACAACGCGCGCACTTGGTATGGGCAGATTTTTTGACTGCCACATGCAAACCGCCCAGTGCCGTGATTTCTGCATTATTTGCCTCGTTGGCCGGGCAAACCTCGGCGGTTGAGGTAATTAATACGAAGCGCAACTCGTTGCCTAATTTCTGTAGCTTTTGTCCCAAGTCATCATCGCAGTAGAGCGTGACTTCTGTGCCTAGACCACCACCCACCTCACCACTATTGCGCTTGGCTTCCAGCACTTTATTGACTTCATCCTTCACTTGAGCAACTAAATCCCAATAGCTATCAGCAAATGAGTCGGAGGGCATGGACGGTAAGTTATACCACTCAGCAATAAACACAGTTTTATCACGCTCGCCGGGAATCAATGGCCACATTTCATCCGCAGTAAAGCTGAGAATAGGAGCAATCCAGCGCACCATGGCTTCGATAATGTAATGCAATGCCGTTTGTGCTGAACGGCGCGCAAGACTGTCGGCTTTGGTGGTGTACTGACGATCTTTAATAATGTCGAGATAAAACGCCCCCAACTCGACCACACAAAAATTGTGCAGCTTTTGGTAAATAAGGTGCAATTGATAATTGTCGTAAGCTTTGATGATCTCTTTTTGCAGTGCAGCGGTACGACCAACAATCCAGCGATCCAGTTGCAGCATTTGCTGCATATCCACCGCATGGACAGATGGATCAAAACCGTTGAGGTTCGACAGGATAAAACGCGCCGTGTTGCGAATACGACGATAGGAATCTGCCGTGCGTTTCAGAATTTCATCCGACACACTCATCTCGGTACTGAAGTCCGTTGCCGCCACCCATAGGCGCAAAACATCAGCGCCCAAATCATTCATCACTTTTTGCGGCGGAATAACGTTACCGATGGATTTGGACATCTTGCGCCCTTGCGCATCCACCGTGAAACCGTGAGTCAATACGGTTTTGTAGGGCGGCACGCCGTTGATCGCCATGGACGTTTTCAATGACGACTGAAACCAGCCGCGATGTTGGTCAGAGCCTTCCAAATATAAATCGGCAGGGAAACGTAACCCGGTACGTTGTGCAAGTACGGCGTAATGCGTCACACCGGAATCGAACCAGACGTCCAGGGTATCGGTAACCTTTGTGTAATCTTTGGCATCAGCGCCGAGCAATTCAGCCGCATCCAGGTCAAACCAGGCATCCATTCCGTTTTGCTCAACTTTTTGCGCAACGGCCTCTATCAGGCGCGGGGTTTCCGGATGCAATTCCTGGGTTTCTTTGTGCACAAATAATGCGATGGGAACACCCCAGGTGCGCTGCCGGGAGATACACCAGTCCGGTGAACTTGCCAGCATGGCATCAATGCGTGCTTTACCCCAATCGGGCACCCAACGCACGCCTTCTACGGCTTCAGCAACCTGCTCACGCAAATGGTTTTTACTCATACTGACAAACCATTGCGGCGTCGCACGGAAGATCAACGGTGTTTTGGTTCGCCAACAATGCGGGAAGCTGTGTGTGATTTTGCCTTGCGTCAGCAACACTTTGTTTTCTACCAGCAAGGCGATAACTTTTTCGTCAACCTTGTACACATGATCGCCGGCGAAGATCTCAACATTGGGGCGATAATAACCATTGTCGTCAATATAGTTGAGCGTAGCTATGTCGTACTTCAAACCAACCGCGAAGTCATCTGCACCATGATCAGGAGCAGTATGAACAAAGCCAGTACCGGCTTCTGTGGTTACGTGGTCGCCCAGAATAATCGGCACTTGGCGCGCGTAAAAAGGATGTTGCACCTGCAAGTGCTCTAATACGGCACCTTTGCAGTAACCGACAACTTTAAAATCGGCGATGCCTGCGCGGGCCATCACGCTGAGCAATAAGTTTTCCGCTATTAACAGACGCTCTTCGCCTACCTGAACCGCAACATAATCGATGTCAGCATGTGCACTGACAGCTTGGTTGGCAGGTAATGTCCAAGGAGTGGTGGTCCAGATGACGAGCGAAATCTTCCCGCGCCCGGTTAATTTACCCAGCACGTTTTCAATGGCAGCTTGGTCGACAAACGCAAACTTTACGTCGATAGAGAACGAGGTTTTTTCCTGATACTCTACTTCAGCTTCCGCCAACGCCGAGCCGCCCACAACACTCCAGTAAACCGGTTTGAAACCTTTATGCAGATGGCCATTTTGAGCAATCTTGCCCAAAGCGCGGATGATGTCTGCTTCGAACTTATAATCCATCGTCAGGTAAGGATTATCCCAATCCCCGAGCACCCCCAGGCGAATAAAATCCTGCTTCTGTCCAGCCACTTGTTTAGCCGCATATTCGCGACATTTTTCACGGAAGGTTTTTACATCAACCTTATCGCCGGCTTTACCGATTTTTTTCTCAACGTTGTGCTCAATAGGCAACCCGTGACAGTCCCACCCCGGGACATAAGGCGCATCAAAGCCACTCAAGGTACGGCTCTTGACGATAATGTCTTTCAGAATTTTATTGACGGCGTGGCCAATATGAATATCGCCATTGGCGTAGGGCGGACCATCGTGCAGGATAAATTGCTCGCGACCGGCACGGGCTTGACGAATTTGCTGATAGATATTGTTGCTTTGCCATTGCTTGAGCATTTCGGGCTCACGTTGCGCAAGATTCGCTTTCATCGCGAAGTCGGTATTGGGCAAATTCAATGTCGCTTTGTAATCAGTCATGATCCACGGTCAACTTAACGTTTGAGAGTTAAAAAAATCCTGCGCCTGGTTAATATCCTGCTGCAATTGTGCCTGCAAGGCGTCCAGCGAAGGAAAGCGCTGTTCATCGCGCAACTTTTGGTGAAACACCACATCAATCATGGTGCCGTAAATAGCAGTAGCAAAATCAAACAGGTGAACTTCCAGAATGGGCTTTTTATCGCCACTCACGGTTGGGCGCACGCCGACGTTTGCCACACCCGGATGAACATCACCTTGCCTGAATCTGGCCGACACCGCAAAGACACCATGCAAGGGCGAGCGATAACGCCACAGGTGGATGTTCGCCGTTGGCACACCGAGCTTGCGACCCAGTTGTTGGCCGTAACCCACCCGGCCAGTGATGCTGTAGGGACGCCCCAGCAATTCTTCGGCCTGCGCGAAATCCCCCTGTTCCAGCAAATGACGAATGCGCGTACTACTGACCCGCTCGCCGTGCAGCAGAAGCGTGCAGGTGTCGCTTACCGTAAAGCCTCGTTCACTGCCCGCTGCTTGCAAGAGATTAAAATCGCCCTTGCGATCACAACCGAAGCGGAAGTCATCACCCACCACCAGATGTTTGATATCCAGCCCGCGCACTAACACTTGATCAATAAATTCCTGCGCTGACAGGCGACGCAAGGATTCATTGAACTCTATGCACAACACACGGCTAACGCCGGCGGCAAATAATGCCTGAATCTTTTCACGCAGGCGCATCAGGCGCGCGGGCGCCTTGTCACCGGAAAAAAATTCGTGTGGCTGAGGCTCAAATATGATCACTACCGAGGGCAACTGGTGCGCTTCAGCCGCTTGCGCCAATTGACGCAGAATCGCCTGATGGCCAAGGTGGACGCCGTCAAAAGAACCGATTGTGGCGACACAGCCCCGATGCCAGGGACGCAGGTTATGCAGGCCGCGAATAAATACAGGGGGCGCCGGAATCACAGAGCTGCCACATTGCCTCGATTGGGTGTTAAAACGAACGCGGGAGTATACAGGAGCAGGCAATGCCAGCCTACCCCGCCGCCCCGGCAGACAGCGCCCGCCGCTATCGCTATATTTAGACGTGGCGGAAATCTTTCAAGCGCATACCGACAGCCAATAAAGCGCAGAGATAAACGATGAAGCCTGCTCCACAGAGCCCCCCTAGACGCAAGGCTCGCTGAAGCCAATCCCATGCGGCCCAATCGGGCCATACCTGAAGCAGGCCCAGCAGCGTCAACACCATCGCCAGGTTTGCGATGCCGTAGCGCACCAGTAGCATCCGCCAGCCTTGCTCGGGGCGATAGATACCTGTGCGGCGCAACCCCTGGTATAACAACCCCGCGTTGACGTAGGCGGCCAAAGCAGTAGCCAGAGCCAGGCCAACATGACCGAGATTGAAAAGGAAATACAGCGGCGCAACAAACAACGCTTTCATGGCGATATTGGTAGCCACCGCGATGACGCCGATACGTACCGGCGTCTTCATATCCTGGCGCGCAAAATAGCCTGGAGCCAAGACCTTGATCAGCATAAATCCGAGCAAGCCCAAGGCATAAGCCTGAAGGCTGTATGAGGACATAAGGATGTCGCGCACCGTCATCTGGCCGTGATGGAACAGGGTAAACAGAATCGGCTGAGCCAAAATCACCAGGGCCAGTAAGGATGGCAAGGCGATCAACATGATCATCCTGATCGCCCAGTCCAGGGTGCGATTAAAATGCTCGGCGGACTGGGCGGCGTGCTGGCGCGACAGGTTGGGCATGATCACCGTGGCCACGGCAATCGCAAATACGCCTAACGGCAGCTCCACCAGACGATCCGAATAGAACAACCAGCCCACACTGCCATCTGGCAGAAACGAGGCCAAGATTGAATCGAGCATCAGGTTAATCTGGCTGATCGATACACCAAACAGTGCCGGAACCATCAACCTCAGGATGCGCCTGACACCCGGATCGCGCCAATCCAGTCTGGGCACTGGCAGCAGGTGAATCTGCCGTAAAAAAGGCAGCTGAAACAAGAGAGATAAAACCCCCGCCAACAATACCCCCCACGCCATAGCAAACACCGGTTGGGAGAACCACGGCGCGGCGAACCAAGCGGCACCAATCATGCAAATATTCAGCAGTACCGGGGTAAACGCAGGAATCGCAAAGCGGTCGTAGCTGTTAAGTACCGCGCCGGCAAAACCGGTCAGGGAAATCAATAATAAATAGGGAAAGGTAATACGGATGAGGTCACTCAAGAGTGCAAATTTAATCGGGTCGTTCAGATAACCTGAGGCAAAGATGGCAGCCACAACTGGCGAACCGATCACTGCCAGTACCGTCACCACCAACAACACCGACCCCAGGCAACCCGATACGCGATCCACCAATGCCTGCACAGCGGCGTGGGAGCCGTTTTGACGATATTCGGACAGCACCGGAACAAATGCCTGGGAAAAAGCCCCCTCGGAAAATAACCGCCGAAAGAAGTTCGGGATTTTAAACGCCAGGAAGAAAGCATCTGCCGCCCCACCGGCCCCCAGCACATGAGCCAGCACCTGATCACGCACCAGCCCCAGCA
The DNA here is from genome assembly GCA_946886255.1 of uncultured Cellvibrio sp. The sequence goes on from CAMPIG010000028.1 coordinate 16,033, forward strand.
CCCGCGACATCATGGTCATGGAGCCTGTCACAAGGCTGGAACGCAACAGGCCGCTTCGGGGTTTGTTGGGGGCTGAAGCTTGATCGGACAAAATTTATATCCCTGTATCGTCATCATTAGGAGGCGCCATTATCCATGCTTCTCCCGTGGAGATACAGCCCGCCGACCTATCTGGCCACCAGAGATTTTACATTTAATCGTTGACAATTTTTCTGCGCACGAATACTGTACATAAAAACAGTATCACGGTGAACTGTTGAACGTTATCGAAATGCAGGCAAAAACACGAGGGCAAGATCATGGCAGTTATCGCCGTTTGGCAATGCGATCGGGATGGAAGTATGTTTGAAGATAAAAAACAAGCTGAAGAGCATGATAAGTACCTGGAGCTGGCCGCCAATATCACCAGTTTGATAGAAAGCGAGATTCCCGGCATCAGTGATCAACACAGCGAGGCTATCGGTTTGTTGTTGGCTCAGCGGCGCGAGCAATTGGCCAAAGCCTGCAAGGGTAAGCCGGAAGAGCTGCTTGAGCCCTTTCAGGCCGACGCTCAACCAAAGGGTTTGGTCAATCCCGGATTGAAATCCATCGGTAAAGAGACAGACAGCAAAGAAGTAGATAACAAAAGCATCGATAACAAAGTAACGTCGTTAGCTGCCAACCAATAAGTATTGCCTCTGTCGGGGCTGGTGGTTATCCAACCCATCACTGCGGTGACAATCATCGGTTTATGGACTCATCAGCAAGGATGCTGTTTTTATATAGCCTAATGTTTAAATGGGGTGATTTTATACCTCTTAGTTTTTTATTCGTTTAGTTTGTATGCACTTTTTAACCCGGCAGGGAAAGGCATCTCAATTTCCTCTCATCGCGCTTTTTTCAGACGCCGGTCATCACCCTGATTGTTCTTATCATCTCCAGAATTCCAATCAAAGTTACCCATGTCAGCCATGGTAACTTTCTTGCCACTGCACCTGCCTCAACGGGTGTGGTGGTTTTTTTAAATAAAATAAATGGTAAACAAAGGCGCTCGGGACCGAGAACTCAGCCCCGGTTCTGCTACTGCACTACCCAGCCGCTACTATGCATAGCTAAAATTTATGGTTTTTTGATTGCCACATTTTTCTGCGCCGGGTAGAACGATCGTTAAAACACACATAACGACGACTTGTTACAGGCACAGCAGTATGAATTCCCAAGGTATCTCTTTTCACCATCCATTTGCATTCTGGTTTGGGTGTCTCTTTATTATTGCCGGCGTGCTCGCTCATGTACCCATGTTCATGCATGCCTCGCATATGGGGTATCGCATGGTAGGCATGCCTATGGATACCACCATGCTCACCGGCATGGGGTTGATTCCATTGGGCATCCTTTTGGCTTGGTATGGATTGATGCCGCGCCTGGCCCAACTGCGCCACGATGATCACAGCACAATACATTTCCATGTGGCAGACAACTTGCCGCTTAATCGGGAACACTGGAAACTGGTTATAGCTCTGGTTGTCGCCGTTGCTGTCGATGTAATGAAGCCAGCCACCCTCGGTTTTGTGATGCCAGGCATGACGCTGGAATATGAAATCAGCAAGCAATCCGCCGGTACTCTGGCGCTGGTCGCGCTCACCGGCACGACAGTCGGTTCCATCCTGTGGGGCCGCATGGCTGACACTATGGGGCGTCGGGCCGCCATTTTATTATCCGCGCTTATGTTTATTGGCACCGCTATTTGTGGCGCCATGCCGACATTTGAGTGGAACCTGATCATGTGCTTTCTGATGGGGGCCTCCGCTGGTGGCCTGCTCCCAATAACCTTTACGTTGATGGCGGAAATGATCCCAGCCACGCATCGGGGTTGGTTACTCGTGGCGTTAGGTGGCGTGGGGACGTCCGCCGGTTACCTGCTGGCTTCTGGCTCCGCCGCTGTTCTTGAGCCTCTGTTCAGCTGGCGCGTGCTGTGGATGCTCGGATTGCCTACCGGCCTGCTGGTCATATTTCTCAATCGCTATATCCCTGAGTCACCCCGCTTTCTCGCCAGTGCGGGTTTAAAACGCCAAGCTCGCGCAATCCTCGCAAAATTCAATGCCCATATTGATCATGGCGCAGATGAACACGTGCCGGCCGAAGAAGTCCAGCATGCCGGTGGCTTTCGCAATATGATTCGCGGTCCCTATGCGCGCATTACACTGGGGCTCGTTGGCGCTGGTGTCGCCTGGGGTCTGGTGAATTTTGGATTTTTACTGTGGCTACCCACCAATCTGCGTGATATGGGTATGAGTGCGGAAGCAGCCAACGGATTGCTGGCGCAATCAGGTCTTCTCGCACTGCCCGGTATCCTGATGGTGATCTGGTTTTACCATCACTGGAGCAGTATCAAAACACTGGTGTTGTTTATCGGTATGACGGCAGCCAGTTTGTTGTTGTTTTTCATGTTGGGGCTTCTGAAGATCAACGCCCACACCGCTATCATTGCTGCAACAGCTCTGCTGCTCATCAGCGCCAGTGGCGTTATCGCAATGCTCATTCCTTATGCGGCCGAGATTTATCCGGTGCATCTACGCGGGACCGGGGCGGGAGTAGTTGCCGCCAGTTCCAAATTCGGCGGCATCCTCGGAGCCGCTTGCGGCGTGCTGGGGGTATTTAACGACCTGGCACTATCCGCCCTGCTGATAGCAATTCCTTTGATTATCTTTGGTGGCTTATTACTGAAGAGTGGTATTGACACGCGCGGGCGCCGCCTTGAGGAGATACATGCAGCCGTCATGCATAAAGCAGGCGGTCAACCAACGTTGGACGCATAACCTTACCTACTGGTGACGGCAACCAAACTGTTCCTGCTATCCGGGATAGTTTGGTAACTGGAGCCTGAGGCTACTCAAGCAAGAGCTTGTCACTTGGGCCCGAAGAACAACCACAAGATAAACCCGAGAAAGGGAAGGAATAACAACACCAGAATCCAGATCACCTTAGTGCCAGTGCTGGCGCGGCTCTGCAAGGTTTTAACAATAGCGTAGATCACGCACACCAATAATATAAAACCCAAAAAACCACTGACTTCGACGCTCATACTAATCTCCTGTTATTGTGTTGATAAAAACTGAAATCCTACTGTGAAAAATTGACACCCGAGAAATCCAGAGGTTCAGGGACTGCTTCAGTACGGCATTTGATTAAAGATAAAAATCATGTGCCATCCGCCAGCTATTAAAATTTCCATTGAGCGGCTATGCTGTAAGCACTGTTAAAAATCGCATCAGGGAAGTGATCAGCCAGCCTCAGATTGCACGTTGATGAAACAAAACCCCATATATCAAACCGCCCGATCAACCGCGGGTATCAGTAAACTGGCCCGGATGTGGTCGTTGTTTGTACTGGTGCTGCTGTGTTGGCTTGTTTCCGGTGCACAAGCTCAAGCCTTGAATAAACAAAAAATTACCGCCTCCTATCTTTATAACTTCGCCAAAAATATCGAATGGCCCGATGAAAAGTCGATGACATCATTCAACATCGGTTTCTATGGCAGCGATAATCCCCTGTTGTTAAATGAAATCCGCACTATGGCGGCCAGCGTCAAATTGCGAAGTCTGCCGATTACGGTTACTCAAGTGGGCTCCCTCAATACATTATCGCGCTTTCATCTGGTGTACGTGGAGCAGGCCAACAACAACCTGGTATCCGACATCTATGACACTTTGGGTAGCCAGCCAGTGTTGTTGGTTACCGCAGAATATCCCAACCAGCAACTGGTGATGATCAACCTGATTACCGACAATGATCGGCTGCGTTTCGAGGTTAACCGCTCCAACATCATCAACCATGGTTTGAAACCCCTGCCGGAACTGATCCTCAACGGAGGAACCGAGATTGATGTTGCTCGGCTTTATCGCGAGGGTCAGGCATCTCTGGTCACCCTCCAAAAACAATTACAAAATCGCGAAAAAACGTTGAATGAATTGAGCACCGCGATCGAGGCTCAAGAAGCCAAAAACCAGCGCCTGGAAACACAGTTGGCGGAACTCAATCAAAGCATTCAAAAAAGTGATGCATTGATTGCTGGCCAGAACCTTCTGATACAAAGCCAGCTCGACCAAATCGAGCGCAGTAAACAAGAACGTCTCCGGCTATTGGAGGAGGTGGCGCAACGCACGCAAGAGCTGGACGAACAACAACAACAACTTGATGCTATCGTGCAGCAGATTGATCGCCGCGAGAAACGCCTTGCCGAACTGAATACCACCATCAAGTCCCAGGAAAATGAAATCGTGACGCAACGCCAGGCAATCGCCGGCCTCGACGAAAAAGTGGACGCGCAAAAAACAGCACTGACGTACTTATGGGGCTTGGTAAGCCTGGGGGTATTGCTGATTATTACCATTTTGATCGGCTACACCATCAAGCGTCGTGACAATCAGCGGCTGGCGGAACACAGTAAAGATTTACAGATCGCAAAAGATCGCCTCGCCATCGCAAAGCGCAAAGCAGAAGATGCCAGCCAGGCGAAGAGCGAATTCCTGTCACTGATGAGCCATGAACTGCGTACACCGCTGCAAGCGATCATCGGCTATACCGAAGTGGTCATCGAAGAGCTGAAGCTGGCGGATGATGAAAATCATATCAATGATCTAGCGCGTGTTATCAGTAATAGTGAACGCTTGTTGAAACTGATCAATGGTGTGCTGGATTTGGCAAAGATTGAGTCTGGACGCATGGAACTGGATCTGACAGAAGTCAAACTCTCCAGTTTGGTGGACGAAGCTTTAGGTGTGGTTGCTCCCTTGTTGGAGAAAAATGCGATCCGCCTCAACGTCGAGGTAGATGATGGCAGTTTTCTGCCCATGGCCGACCCGGAAAAAATCTTGCACATACTGATTAATTTGTTAGGTAATGCGAGCAAGTTTTCACCGCAGGGCACCGTAACCATCACCGCATTGCATCAACCCAACCGCATTTATATCAGTGTCGCCGACACCGGTATTGGCCTGTCAGCAGAACAGCAACA
>CAMPIG010000029.1 GCA_946886255.1 uncultured Cellvibrio sp.
CGCTGCCGGATTACATCTCCCGCCGCCATTGGTTCTTCCATCGCGGGCGCCAGCCTGACGACGGAAAGCTGCACCTGAGCTACCTCATACCCTTCGGTGAGCCAGGCAAGAAATATGCGCTGGCCGAAGTGGAGATCCGTTACGACAGCGGCAGCGAACACTACCAATTGCCCCTCGGCTACGTGGCGGAGAAACCTGAAGGCAGCGTGATTCCCCAACAACTGGCCATGGCGCGCCTGCGCCAGGGCCGGCAGGTGGGATTGTTGACCGATGCAGCGACCCTCACCGGATTTGCGCGGGAGGTGGTGCAGGACATGCGCCATCACCAGGTATTGGCGCTAGAGGGTAGTGAAGTGCAGTTTATTCCGGCGGCACAGCTACAGCAGGTGAAGGAATCGGTAGAAAGCACCGAAGAGGATATCAACTTTATCACCGCTGAACATGCCAACAGTTCGATCGCCATCGACGAAACCATGTTGCTGAAACTCTTCCGCCGCATCTTGCCGGGGATTCATCCGGAGGTGGAGATGGGGCGCTTTCTCACCGAGCGCGGCTATTCCCACATGGCCCCGTTCCTCGGCGAGGTGCGGCGGGTTGATCCGCGCGGCGAGACTTACACCCTGATGGTGTTGCAAGGTTACCTGAGCAACCAGGGTGATGCGTGGCAGTGGACACAGAATACGCTGGAGAGGGCCGTACGTGATCAACTGGCTGGGGGCGACTCCGACATCGAAAACGAACAGACTGCGCTGGCCGAGCTGGATGCCTTTGCGCGCATCCTTGGTCGCCGCCTCGGGGAATTGCATCAGGCTCTGGCGCAACCTTCAGATAACCCGGATTTTGATGTGGTGATCACCAGTGAAGCGGATGTGGCGGTGTGGCAAAACGAAGCCCGTACACACATGGAAACCGCGCTGCGCATGCTGGACGAAAACCGCCATGAACTGCCCGGTACCGAGGCGCTATTGGCTGAAAACCTCCTGGCCCGGCGCGAACAGATCTTGACGCGACTGGACCAGTTAGCGCTGGGCTCCATGGGTGGCATCATGCAGCGGGTTCACGGTGATCTGCATCTGGGCCAGGTATTAGTGGTGCAGGACGATGCTTACTTTATCGACTTTGAAGGCAACACCCATATCAGTCTCGCAGAGCGCCGTCGGCGCCAGAGTCCCTTGAAAGACGTGGCTGGCATGCTCTGTTCGTTTGATTACGCCGCAGCGATGATCCTGCGTAACCCCGGCGGTGTGGATGACTCCCCGGAAGCTGAAACGGTGCGTCGCTCTATGGTCACCAGCTATCTGCAACACGCGCGGCGCGGTTTCCTTGATGCTTATCGCCTGGCGGCGGCAGATGTGCCCCATGAATGGGTCGAGCGGGATGGTGAGGACAACGCGCTGCTCTTTCACCGCCTCGACACAGCCGCCCATCAGGTGATTGCGGAGTGTCACGACCGCCCGGATTGGCTGGCTGTGCCGGTGCAGGGGCTGGCAAGTCTGGTGGAGCATTTGGGATTGCAGGAATAACGTGCGCGCGGATTGCCAACCGGTGCCCGTTTAGTCCACGACGCCTTGTTTCACCAGTGTGGCGAATCGGGTCATCACCTCGGTGGCGTAAGGCGTGGCGCTGACCTCACGCAACAATTGCTCGACATCCTGGCCCGTACGGGCCAGTAAATCCCCCTGCTGTTCGATATACGCGCGCATGATCGACGGCGTGTATTCCGGGTGAAACTGCACTCCCCAGGCACGGGCGCCGATGCGGAAAGCATGGTGAGATTCATGCAGGCTCGCCGCCAGCCGCACCGCCCCTGGCGGCAAGTGCAATACCGTTTGCGCATGGGTAGTGTGAGCCAGGAATGAAGGCGGGAGGCTGCAAAACAGCGGGTCCGCCGCGCACGCCGGCAACAGCTCAATGTCCTTGGTGCCCACTTCTTTGCCTTGGGGGTGATAGCCCACTTCACCGCCCATCGCCTGCGCCAGCAGTTGATGGCCATAACAGACCCCGAGGATCGGTACCTCGGCTTCTACCAGGGCGGGCAACCAGTCCTCGATAGCCACACTCCAGGCCAAACGCTCCGTCACCCTGGCATGGGAGCCGGTAATGATGACACCGGCACAATTCTGTACGGGGGGTAACGACGCATCGTGTTGAATATCCAATACAACTACCGGTAGGGCCAGGTCACCGAGGGTGGCCTGGGTCCAGGTGTCGAAATCGCCCAAGGATTCAGCGGTGGCGGGAAAGGTGGAACCGACTTTGAGGATAAATAGCGAACGGGAGGCAGACATAACCACGGACTCCAAATAAAACCTGGTCCTATGCTGAGGCGGGCGCGGGGGTGATGCAAGCGGTTGTGCTAAGGATGGGGTTACGCGCGCGCAGTTGCTTATTTAATATCATATGAACTCTAATGGCTCAGCCCATTCTGCTATCGCTTCGCGCCCTGGTCGCGCGAGCTTCAAGGACTCGATAAACCGGATGAATAATAAACATTTCTTCCTCGCCGCCAGCGGGATGGTTACGCCCCTTGGCGCTAACACCGCTATGACCACCGCCGCTGTCAACGCCAGTATCAGCGCCTATACCCTGGCGGATTTCTACAACCGCCATTTCCAGCCTGTTAAAGTCACGGAAATGCCGCCAGCGGTCTTTGCTGCACAGGGTATTGATGTATCCAATTGGAGCGGCACGCATCCGGCGCGGGTGGCGGCCATGGCGAGGCTCGCCGTGCAACAAGTCATCACGGGTGAGCCGCCGGAAAAATCCATACCACTGGTGCTGGCTCTTCCGGAAGCCAACCATCAGGGGGTATCAGCCTTGGGGGCGGACGTGGTGAAACATCTCGCCGGCAACTTTCCCGGCTGGATCTCCACCGTCATGAGCCGCTGCGTTTATTCCGGACGCGCTGCCGGGATGGAGGCACTGGCGTTTGCGTTTGATTATCTGTACGACCTGCCCACTGATTATTTCCTGGTGGGCGGCAGTGATTCCCAGCTTGAAGACGCGCGTCTAGGTGAACTGGATAAAACGGACCGCCTATTGGCTCCGGATAATGGAGACGGCTTTGCACCCGGTGAGGCCGCCGGTTTTTTATTACTCACGCGCGAGCCGGCATTGGCCGCCGTGGTTAACGGCCACCGGATAATGCTTCACCCGCCGGGCATCGCCGATGAGCCGGGCCACTTAGGCAGCGATGAACCTTATCGCGGTGAGGGGCTGGACCAAGCGTTTAAAAAAGCGCTGACCGGTGTTGCCGTGCCCCCGATTCACAGTATCTACAGCAGCATGAATGGCGAACACTACTGGGCCAAGGAATATGGCGTAGCCTATATCCGCAATCGCCAGGTGTTTGCCGATCCGGTTACCTTGCAGCATCCTGCGGATTGCTACGGCGATATCGGCTCAGCAACCGCCCCGGTGTTGATCGCCCTGGCGGCGCAGGATTTATGGAAATCTTCTGTTGCTCGCGCGCATCTGCTATACAGTTCCTCCGATGGTGCGCGACGCGGTGCGATAATCCTTGAAAAAGTGCCTGCTTAAGAGTCGCCAATTTTTTTCAGCACCGGGGTAATGACCTCGTAATGACAAGGACATGCAATGACGCAAATCGGTGAAAGTGTCAACGTCTCAACCATTCCGGAAGACCCGGAAAAATCCATCATTGCTGAGGTGCTGGAACTGGAATTTGTGGATTCCTTTAAAGCCTGCCTTGCGCAAGCCGTGATTAATCCGCCGCACTGGCCGGCCACGCGCAATCCAGCCAATTACTCTTCAAAAGCTGTGGTATTCAGGTTCAATCATCGCGGCACTCAAAAAGCTAAGCTCAGGATAAAAATCACCAGCAAAGGGTACAGCGGCAACGGCAAGTTAACGGGTGTATTACAACGCTTTGAATTCGAAGGCAGCGTGCCCCTGTCGTCCGGTGAGCATGTGGTGGAGGTCACCCTGAAAGACCCACCGGAAAATTTGCTCTGGACCAAGGGCGAAATCTTTTGGGGCATCGATGCTACCGACCGCAGCATCATGGCCGGCCGCACCCATGTGGAAATTTTCTTCGTCTTCGCCGATCCATCCTTGCAACCTTGTTTTGCCAGCGACGGCGTCTGGATAGAAGCGCTAAGATTTTTGTTTGATAACAGCAGTGTCAGTGGTGTGCAGACAATGCCTTCAGCGGTGGAGAAAGTGACGCAGTGTTGTTTTGGGTTGCCGAATCATAAATATGAAATTGAAAAAAGAGGGAAAGCTAATTACGGAGGAGCCACCGGAACCTTTCAATTGAAAAGCTATATTGATCATTCTCCGGGTTTTGTAAACTGTTACGACCAGACATATGCGGTGATTGTAATGTCAGCCGCCTTGGGAATTGGCGTTGATGGTTTATATATGCGTCCGTTCGGCTACATAAAAGAAGTCCATTTAATCGGCTGGGGCCGTTGTAATAATCCTTTTCCAAAAAAGCTTCCTTATGAGGACTATCTTATAGTAGATCCACGGGATCCATTGAGAGGAGCTTTTGGCAATCATATGTTTTGTGAATACAACATCAAGATTTACGATGCTTGCGCTGGTCCGGTGAAAGGTACGGTGGATAGGGCAGGATATATTTCAGCAACTATTGATACAGTTATGCCACCGGGATGGTCCTCTGTATATCCTGGATCTCTCAGCGATATTATAAACATTGCTCCGGCGGGTGCTTCAGTCAGGGATGTAGAGTGATGCTTAATTTGAGAATGCTACTTTTATTATCTGGATTATTGTGGGGAATGGCTGTTATGAGTTTCGAAACCCAGTTCAATCAAAACACGCGTGAGGCTTTCAAAAAATCTATCGATTACCCGGCGCTGATTGCACGTCATCCTCCGGAAAAAATCGTATTGCTTGATTGGCAAAAGAGTTTGGATAAGCTGATTGATCAGGACGGGAATGAATGGATCGGCGCTTTGGGCGAGGAGACGTTAGGTCAGCGCGGTCAAGGCGAGCAGCAGGCAACACTGAAGTCTCAAAAAAGGACAGCGATTGTTAAAATTATTTCGTTAAGCGGTGATTGGAGGTATCGCCTTGATTACCTGATATGGGCAGAATCTTTGACTAACGGTGAAGAAGTCAATCTTAAAGTGCTCGCCGGTGTAGATGACCTTTATCTGATTCCTAAAGATAACCCAGTAAAAACTTTCTCGTCCTTCCTGTATGGCAACTTATACGTTCAAGTTACATCCTGGGATTCCGAGGACATTGATGCTTTGGCTAAAGCTATCCATCAGTTGATGAAAGATAACAGTCGTGTACTCGGTGCAGAACATAAAAATTGTTTTAAAGCCTCAGCGGATAAATCCGCACTAAATGTCGGCGACGTCGTATCAATAACAGTAGAGGGATTGGTAAAAAACTGGGATTCGGAATGGATATTCAATCAGTCACGCCAACTGCTGAATGACGATATGGAATATCTTGAGCGAAGGGGAAACGTATTTTTACTGAAGGCCGTAAAAAAAGGAAAAATAAAAATCCCTTTTGCGGCGATGAATAAGCAAACCTTGTATGTGGAACACCAAGACGTGGAGATTGAGGTTAAATAAATCAGTATTTATTTCCGGCACCTATTCGCGTGCTAAAAAACCTTGGGCGTTAAACGGAGTCGCTAGTAGATTGGCGTTTGCTGATGAGTTACCAACTGCCAATCACCGTTGCGCTTGATATAGATGGAGCTACACAGGGCGGAGTAAGCGGTGCTCGGTCCGCCTCGATCTGCTGTTACTGCATACACCAATACTTTGGTGTCCGCCGTTGGTTCCAGTCGTTGTTGCTCGGTAAAAGTGACGTTCCGCCAGCGCGCCCCGGAACGGATCGAATCCACTATATCCTCCCGCCGCATAATCCCCGCCGGATCGGGAAACACCATGCATACCTCTGGTGCGAGGTGCCGTTCATAAAAATCCGCTGCACCTTTCCAAAAACCCTGCTCCAACTGCCAGATATCCTCGGCCATCACAAGCACCTCGCGCGACAACACCTGATAATAGTGATTGCGGTGATTGGAATAAATTCCCAATAAAATTAGCGAGGGATGGTTCTTAGCGATTAAATCGCTGTATGGTGCGAAAGTAAACTAGCTGTATCGCCTTGGGTAAGCTTTCCAATGTCTTTATGGGTCGACCAACCATGGCGCTAAACGCAGTTTTCCAAAATGTCGCCAATCGTTGTTCGATAATTTTATGCATAAAGTAAGCAACCATCAACACGATCGACACGGCCAGAGCACAAATAAAAAACTTGTTTGATTCGGTGGCAAAGCGGTTGATAAACATATAACCGAAATGGGCATGAATTAAATAGACCGGGTAAGTGAGCGCGCCCAGGGTCGTGGAGCCCGGCAGCTTTAGTTGCCGGATTCTTTCCACATAAAATAACGCAAAGAAACCAAAGAAGCTGAAAATTATTGCGCCGATAATGTAGGGTGAATGATAAACCTGTTTAATCTCACTCAAGGCGGCGGCCTTGCCGCTGGAGAATGTCATACAAAGGATCAATGTTAGCAGTAAGGATGCCAGAGCCACTTTACTGGATTTTTGGTTAATCAAAGCAAACAAGGATCCGGCGGCGAAATAATAGTAATAACCACCGAGCAGCGGTTTATTGTCAATACCGCCCAACAGTGCCAGACACATCACCCACGGCCAAGCCATAAATATTTTCTCCAGCGACCGCTGAAAGCCAAACAGCAGCAGCAAAAAGATTGCGCCGTAGAAGGTAATCTCCAGCAGCAATGTCCAATAAACCCCATCAACATTGGCGAAACCCAAATAGTGCTGGACCATCGTAAAGTTGACGATGACCTGCATCAGTGAGACAGACATTTGATCTCCGCCCCAGAAGAACGCAAAGAGGGCAGTAAACAAAATGGCGAACCAATAGCTGGGAAAAAGCCGCTGCGCGCGCGAAATAGCGAATTGCGAAGCCGTGCGATTAGCAGCTGAATAAAAAATCACGTAGCCGCTGATCATAAAGAAGAGCTCAACGCCAAGGTAACCGTATTTGCTGATAGCAACGAGTTCAGGTGTATGAGCGATAGATGTGACTTTGCTGTTGGCAATACCGTTAAAGCTGTAGTGGTAAAGGATGACAAAGCAAGCAGCGATAAATCGTCCGTAGTCTAATAACTCCAATCGCTTCATATATCTCGTGCCTCTGAGGTGGTGGCGTCTGATAAGTTTTTTGGCTGCTTTCCATAAATTTCTGCAAGTGTTAAGCCAGCTTCAACGCGCATCAACACCCAGCGCATCTCAAGCTGTGTAATGATCGCCAGAGATTTATTGGATGAAAGTTTAATGACAATTTAATGAATTGGAGCGAGGTAGGAAAGGAATCATGTGAGGTTTATCAGGTAACCTGCGCCATTGAAGCAAAAAAGCGAAGTACGTCATCAAAAAAATATGTGCATTGCAGAAGTGCAACGAAGCGGTACGAAAAAATTTATGTCATGTTCGAGGGCAACTCAACGGAGTTTTGCGCGCTTTTCGATCACGACGGAGAGCTGAAAAGTGAAGACGACAAGGTTGATCAAGCGATACAACCTTGTCGTTATAAAGTAATCAAGTAATGATTGGATCGAAAAATATAGCCTGTGTCTGTCGGATTAGTTTCCGGCTACTTTTTCTTCCGCTGTAAATTTGTCAACCGTTAATCTGAACTCGATATTGTCACTACGGATGCTGGTTTCCTTGCCTAACTCGGCCATAAACGAGGGGCTGGTATTGCTATTGCTGGTAGTAATTACCGATGTTGCCAAAACGGTATCGTCCGTGGCAGGCGAAAGCGTCAAGGTAAGTTGGTATGGACGGGCACCAGAGATAGTCACAGCAGCTTGTTGGCCGGAGATTATGCGAAGCGTCGGTGTGCCAAGTACAGCACCGTCTTCGATAATGGTTGCGGTGGCAATATAGTGTTCGATCTCTTTGGCGGATGCCGAAAGGCACGCAATAAAGGTGAGGATAAGAATACTAGCGATAGAACGATAAATCATGTGTCTCTCCCTGTTGTATCGGATTATTGTGATTAGTGAGAGTAGCGGGTAGGACAGGATATGTAAACAGGCCTGAGAAGATGACGCCTACTTTCTTTCATTACTCCCGCGCATCGCCTTGGCCCGCTTCTCCATCACCAGATACGCCACGCAGGCAATACTCAACGGCAATAAAAAATACAACGCGCGATAACCTAACAGTGCCGCGAGAATTTCACTTTTATTAAATTCATGCTGCAACATGGTGAGAAAAATAGTTTCCAACACGCCGAGGCCAGCGGGGATGTGGGTGATGATGCCGGCGATGCTGCAAATCAGCAGTATGCCGAGTACGGTTGGGTAGAAGGCTTCGTCAGGAAGGAGGATATAAACCAGCAATGCCATCAGCATCCAGTTAACGGCGCCCATGGTGGCTTGCAGTAATGCGAATTGCCAGCTGGGCAGGGTAATTTCATGGTCGCGGATTTTCCAGGTGCGGCGTTTGGAAAAACGGCAAGCGAGTAAATAAGTTGCTGCTACTAACAAAAGAGCGAAACCGATTAATTGCAGGGCAGTTGCGCCAAGATTCCATTCGTCCGGCAGGTTGAGCAAGCGTGCAGAAAAAATAATGCCCGCGAGGATAATATAGCCGAGCCAGTTAGTAACGACATTAATGGTAAAAATTTTGGTGATGGTGCCGACTTCCAGGCCCAGGCGTGAATAAAGTCGATAGCGTACCGCAAGGCTGCCGATCCAGGCGCTGAGGTTTAAGTTGAAGGCATAACAGACAAACGCAAGCGGCAGGATTTGCCGTGCGGGTAGCTTATGTTGGGTGTAATGCCGCGCGAGTAAGTCAAAGCTGCTGAATAAGCCGTAGCTGATTAATGCGATGGCGGCGCCGAGCAGGAGTGTTGTGGTTTTGTATCCGGTTATTGCGTCTTTGACTTCTTGCCATTCCAGATTTTTTATCAGATTAAACAGTAAACCGAATACCAGTACAAACAACAAGACGGTTAATGCGCGCTTGGTCCAGGTCCACCAGGGTTTTTCCTGTTTTTTTTGTGAATGACTTTCCGTGTGCGTTGCGTTTTTTGCGGTGGCTGAACCTGATGTACTCATACGGTTTTTTCCTGTTCGCAAATCGTCGGTTTGGTGTCGCTGTCGTCTTCCAGTTCTTCGGCTTTTATCGGTTGGAGTACCGGGGTATGCGCGGGCAACCAACCGGCGATGGCAGGAAAGTAGCGCGCAAAGTGGAAGCAGATAAATGCAAAAGGCAAGCGCCACCAATAACCGCGCATGATTCGTTCGAGACTGATAGGTTTGCACGTTTTCGCAGCCAGCTCTTTCAGGTGCGAATACAGTTGTTCGTTGAAAGCTCTATCTTTGATAAAGACGTTGGCTTCGAGATTCATGGCGAGGCTTAAAGGGTCCAGATTACTGGAACCGATGGTGACCCATTCATCGTCAATCAAAGCGACTTTGCCATGAAACGGACGCTCGCTATATTCCAGGATAGTCACCCCTTCTTTCAGCAAATAATTATAGAGTGCGCGACTGCAAGCGCTGACCCAGGGCATATCCGGTTGGCCTTGCATAATCAACAATACTTCCAGACCTTGGCGGGATGCATTGCGCAACGCGCGCAATAAACGATAACCGGGGAAGAAATAGGCGTTGGCGATAACGATACGCTTTTTAGCAGAGCGGATAGCGTGCAGATACAGATGCTCGATATCGGCTTTGTGTTTGTTGTTGTCGCGCACCGCGACCAGCATTTTGCTGTTGCCTGCGGGTGGATTTGCGGTCGGCGTAGTGCGCGGAATATCAATAGGACCATTCTGTTTCGGCGTCGCTTCACGCAGCAGACTCAGGCTGGCGGCATGGATATCGGCAACGATAGGTCCACGCACTTCCACTGCATAATCCTGTTTAGCCATTTCACCAAAGTCGGCGATATGCTCCTCAGAAAAATTAATACCGCCGACATAAGCAGTTTTGCTATCTACCACCACGATCTTGCGATGCAACCGGCGAAACATATTGGTGCGCATGCCCAGCATGCGCGGGCTGGGATCAAACACGCGCAGGGTAACACCGGCATCAACCAGCTCGGTCAAAAATGGTGTGCTCAGATCAAAGGTGCCATACCCGTCGACCATCACCTCCACGCGCGCACCGGCCCTGGCAGCGGCTATCAACGCTTGCTGCAATTGTTTACCGATTTTATCTTCCGTGATGATAAAGGTTTCGAGCAAGACTTCTTCCCGCGCATTGCGGATGCAGTCAAACACGCGCGGATAAAAGCCTTCGCCATTGATCAGCAACTCAACACTGTTGCCATCGCGCCAGGTGTGATTTTGCCTCATAAAAACCTCTCAACCTCTATGATCCGGATTTCACTGTTTGTCGCGCCTATGAAAAGGGTGATCCGTTTGTTTTCGGATCACGATCACTCCCGGTATGTCATGCTCTGGTATGTCTTGTAACAGATCGCTACGCCGGGCACGCCGCCGCCAGTGCCACACCTTGCCCTCCAGCACTACATACACAACGCAAGCAATCATCAGCGGCAACAGAAAATAAATAACGCGGTAAGCAATCAGTGCTGCCACGATGCTGGCAGTGGGCAACTGATGTTGCAGGATGCCGATGAACACGGCTTCCAATACGCCGAGTCCTGCCGGAATTTGCGCAATCATCCCGGCAATACCACTAATTAATAAAATACCCAACACGGCCGAATAGGACACAGCATCCGGCAATAAAATAAAAATCAGCCACGCCATCAGCAGCCAGTTAAGTGTGGACAAACCGGCCTGCGCCAGTGCCAGGCGAAAACTCGGCAGGGTGATTTCGTGGGTTGACCAATACCATGAACGGCGCGATGAAAACTGACACAGCAGGAGGTAGCCTGCGGCGAGCAACAACATGACGACGCCGATAATGCGTAATGCTCCGGTATTGATCACCCAACTCGCCGGCAATTTCACCCAACCGGCGGAGAAAATAAATCCTGCCACGATGATGTAGCCAAGACTGTTGGTAAACACACTCAAGCTCAACACGCGGGTGATGGTGGACACGCGCAGGCCCAGGCGTGAATACAATCGGTAACGCATGGCAACGCCGCCGATCCATGAACTCAGGTTTAAATTAAACGCGTAACAGACAAAAGCTACTGGTAAGATTTGCCGCGCAGGCAAATGGTGGTCGGTATAAGCGCGTCCCAGTAGATCGTAACTGCTAAAGGCGATATAACTGACCAGGGCAACGGCCAATCCCATAACCAGTGTTTCGCGCTGGTAAGCCCGCAATGCCTGCTTTACTTCGAGCCAATTCAGGTTATCCATCAGCATGAATAACAATGCGGCCATGGCAACAAAAAAGCACAGGGTCAGCAGGCGTTTTGCCCACCGCCAGTAATGGTGTTGTTCATCGCGCTGGGCAAGCGCGAAATAATCGTCAGGCTCTTTCCTGGTCATAATGGGTTTTCTTCCATAGATGTTTCTGTGAACCT
Source organism: uncultured Cellvibrio sp. (assembly GCA_946886255.1). Next base: position 11,520 of record CAMPIG010000029.1, read on the forward strand.
ACCCGCTCAAGGTTGGGAATGTGCGCGGGAAGCCATCCGGCAATCACCGGAAAGTGACGCAGGAAATGAAAAGATAAAAATATCAGCGGCATGCGCCACCAATAGCTGCGTTTTACCACTTGCATGCTGACCGGCTCGCCATGTTCCTGCACCAGCGTGCGCAGATGTTTGAACAAGTGTTGATTAAAGGCTTCATCGTCAATCATCACGTTGGCTTCAAGGTTGAGCGACAGACTTAAGGGGTCAAGATTACTTGAGCCCAGTGTGGCCCAATGGCGATCAGCCAGGGCCAACTTTCCGTGGAACGGACGCTCCTTGTATTCATAAATTTTCACACCTTCACGCAATAAATACCCGTAAAGCAGCTGCGCACATAAACGCACCCAGGGCATATCCGGCTCGCCTTGCAGAATCAGGGTGACGTTGACGCCGCGGCGTGCGGCATTCCGCAATGCCCGCAGCAAACCGTAACTTGGGAAAAAATAAGCATGGGCAAATACCAGACGCTCTTTGGCTGTGTTAACTGCGTGTAGATAACGTTTTTCGATATCCCGCTTATGTAATCCGTTATCGCGTATTGCTAACAGCGCCCGGACAGTGTTGTGTTTTTCCTGAAGGATTTCATGAGGATTATCGTGATGGGTGTCAACGAATTTTCTTAACCGTTGAAAACGCGGCGGCTTACTGTCGCCGTGGCGCAACAAGTCCAGGCAGGCTTGATGAATGTCCTGCACCACCGGTCCGCGTAAACGCATCGAATAATCCTGCTTGGCTTCTTCACCAAAACTGCTTAACTGGTCAGCGCAGTAATTGATACCGCCGATAAACGCCACCTCGTTATCTACCACCACCAGTTTGCGATGCAGGCGACGGAACACATTCAAGCGCAAATTAAATAAATGGCGCGTAGGTTCAAACAGATGCACATGCACGCCGGCATCAGCCATAGCCTCAAAAAATGCTGCGCTGGCTTCGTTGCCGCCATAAGCGTCGATGGTGATTTCAACATGGACACCGCGCCGGGCGACATACATCAACGTTTGCTGCAATGCCTTGCCGACTTCATCGTCGCGGATGATAAAAGTCTCGATAAGCACTTCGCGCCGGGCTTTGCGAATGCTGTCAAATACGCGCGGAAAAAACGCTTCGCCATTAATCAATAACTCGACTTCATTACCCGCGCGCCAAGGGTCGTTCATAGATGAACCTCGACCGCCAGTGGGGCGTGGTCAGACAGGTGCGACCAAGGGCGAATATGCAAGACTTCCGGGTTGCGGGCGGTGGCATTGCGCAGGTAAATCCGGTCCAGCCGAAACCACGGCCAACGCGCCGGAAAGCTGCGTGCCGGTTTACCGAATTGCTGAACAAAGACTTCTTGCATGCCGCAATGCTCCAGTATGGCATCGGCGCGCTGGCGCCAGTCGTTAAAGTCTCCGGCGACGATAACCGGCTCTCCCGGAGGCAGGCTATCGACCAATTTACACAACAGCCGCAATTGCTGCTGGCGATGATTTTCGCGTAAGCCAAGATGCACGCAAATGGCGTGAACTTCCGTCTGGCCGGGCACATAAATCACCGAATGCAGCAAACCGCGCTGCTCAATGGTGCCGATAGAAACGTCGAGATTGTGGTAGCGCACAATCGGAAACTTGGACAAGAGCGCATTGCCATGATCACCGTGGGGATAAACGGCGTTGCGCCCATAGGAAAATTCCGGCCACATACTGTCGGCGAGGAATTCATACTGCGGCACGTCCGGCCAATTATCGTAGCGGGACGCGTGGCGTTTATGTTCGCCTAATACTTCCTGCAAAAATACGATATCGCTTGCATGGGTGCGCACAGCATCGCGCAATTCCGGCAACATAAAACGGCGGTTCAGTACTGTAAACCCCTTGTGTAAGTTCAAGGTCAGAATCCGCAGGCAATGGGTCGGCGTCTCTGAAGTTGAGGTCATGCAACGGCTCCTATCATCTTGCCCGGTTCGGCCTCCAGGGTGTCAGCCAACCCCAGGCGTTCCAGCATGTAACGCGCATCGTAGGGCGCAAAAAGTTTATCGGTGTTATCGAAATAACAATACACATCCCGGCTGTCGTGCGCCTTATCTTTTTCCTCGGTCACCCGCCGGCCATCACCGGGTTGGCGCCCCTGACTCCATAACCGGATGCGTTTGTACCAGCGCTCCAGTGCCTCTTTGCTGTAACCGCTGTTGTATAACTCAACGTCACCGTGGAGACGCATATAGACAAAATCACTGGTTAAATCTTCCAGTTGCGGCCAGCGGCCCGCCGTGTCGGCCACCACCAGCGCCACGCGATGCTTGCGCAACAGCTCAATAAACGCCCCATCGACAAAACTGTCGTGCCGAATTTCGACCGCGTGACGCAGCCGTAAATTGTGCGGAATATCCAGATACCCTTCGCGCTGTACCTCCGGATCACTGTGGCGCGCATGGGTTTTTGCGGCATCGCTGGTCATTGGCAACTGGGCAAGAAATTCGGCAAACAAACTTTCATCAAAACGAAAACTGGGTGGGAACTGCCACAGGAACGGCCCCAGCTTTTCCTTTAGATGGAACATGCCGGACGCAAAGAAATTTGCCAAGGGTTGTTCGATATCGCGCAGGCGTTTGATATGGGTGATGTAGCGCGACGCCTTCACACTGAAGATAAAATTCTCCGGTGTGGCGGCGTACCAACTTGCGTAACTGGTAGGACGTTGCAGTCCGTAAAACGAACCGTTGATTTCAATGGAATTGACTGCGCGGGAAGCGAAGTACAACTCATCTTTCTGGCGCAGCCCCTTGGGGTAAAAATTATTCCGCCAGGGGACGTAGCGCCAACCGGAAATACCAATATGTATGTTGCTCATAAGCTCCCTCTGATTTAATAAAAAATAAATCCTTAATGATGACGCGCCGGTGCCGTCATGGAGGGCGGATCGCTGGCTGGAAAGGAATCGTCCAGTGCATCATCCAGCATACTTTCGTCGTCTTCCGTGTGCGTCTGTTGCGGATACAGTTCCACTTTTACCCAACCGCTGCGTCGTTGATCAAACGCCTTGAAAGCCTCAATAACATCGGCCAGGGGTTTGGTTTGCGTGAGAATTTTGGCTGGGTTGATACGACCACTCACCGTCAGTTCGATCAGCTTTGGGATATATTTTCGGTGAGGGCAATTGCCCATGTTGATGGTCAGGTTTTTATTCATCGCCATCCCAATAGGAAACTGGTTGGATTGCGGGGAATACACACCAATAATTGCCAGCGTGCCCGCTTTGGCCAATCCCTGGATGGCCCACTCCAGCGCTTGGCTGGGGCCATCACCCGGTTGCCAGTTTTCACCATCGGGATGCGCATCCGGCGCGATTTGCTCAACCTGCTTGGCGAAGCGTTGTTCTTCCTTTTCATCGGTGTGTGAATGGCGGTGTTCAGCATCAACACCAACCGCATCGATAGCGCGATCCACCCCAATACCTTTGGTCAAACGGTGCAGCGCTTCAACCGGATCTTCCTCTTCAAAGTTGATCACTTCAGCACCTTGCTGGCGCGCCATGCGCAAACGATCAGCGTGTTTATCAATGGCAAATACGCGCGCTGCACCCAACAAAAACGCGCTGGCAATCGTAAATTGGCCCACGGGTCCGCAGCCGAATACCGCGACCGTATCGCCATTGGTCACCTCCGCCAGATCGGCGCCAAAATAACCGGTCGGGAAAATATCCGACAATAAAATCGCCTGGTCATCGGTGACTTCGGGTGGGAGTTTAATCAACCCGACATTGGCAAAGGGAATGCGGGCTTTTTCTGCCTGCAAGCCATGGAAACTGCCTGTGTTCGCCGGCCCGCCGAAAAACGCCGTACCGGCTTGTTTGCCGTTGGGGTTGGCATCGTCACACTGCGAATAATAACCGGCGCGGCAGTAAGAACAATTACCGCAAGCGATGGTGGACGGAATCACCACCCGATCACCGATCTGCAAATTGCGCACGTCATCGCCGAGCGCCTCCACGATACCCACACCTTCATGGCCGAGAATCGTGCCCGCCTCCATACCGCCCACTGTACCGCGAATAAAATGCAGATCCGTGCCGCAGATGGCGGAAGCGGTTAATCGTACAATGGCATCTGTAGGTTCTCGCAATTGCGGCTCGGGAACATCATCCAGGCGAATATCGCCCACCGCGTGAAATACAACAGCTTTCATAGTGGCCTCCATCATTGATAACCGCATAATTAAGGGCACCATTAATGCGCGCGCGCAACACCCTGCAACACCGTATCGCTGGTTTGCTGATTGTGACAGCTCGCGATATTACCCAGCGAAACCACACCCACCAGACGTTTCTCGCGATTGAGGACCGGCATCCGGCGCATTTCATTTTCAGCCATGTTTTGCGCCACATCCTGAACACTTTCATCGTCGAAACAATAACGGATGGTGTTGCTCATGACCTTGCTTATCGGGGTGTCGCAATCCAGACCTTGCGCAACGGCTCGAATAGCAATATCGCGATCCGTCACCATCCCGACCAAACGATCCCCTTCATTAATTAGCAGCGCACCGCTATCAATATCGGCCATCAGCGCAGCCGCTTCGCGAATGCTTTGGTCAGGTGTGAGAGTTTTTACTTCGGTCGTCATAACATCTCGAATTTGCATGTGTTTTCTCCTTAATAATTAACGTAAAAAGCGACAATAGAACATTAGCGCCAGGTTCTCTTTTTTCTGCGCAGGTAAAAGTTGCGACTGAAATAAAAGGGGCAAGTTCAGTGAGTTGTAGGGCTTTGTTATTGAGTTACTTAGGAGGAAGAAACGCATATCTGCCTCGGCGGCTCGTATTTTTGGAGTGGTAGCTGGATGGAACAAAAATCCTTGCCGGGTCAAAGGGCTAATACGCTTTCCCGGAATTGGGATATGAGGTTGGATGATTGTTTTGCAGGGTGATGAAACTTGGATAATTTGCCTGCAGCATTGACGCTCCAATAGTTTCAGTTTAATTTGCGCGGAAGATGGAACCGGAGATATGCGGCTCTGAGAAATGGCCTTTGAGGCTACGATTTGCAACGAGTGAGCATGATTGACTGCCAGAAGAAATACTCGATTACTTTGGTTATTGGCCAGCGTTTTGCGATGGGCAAGTAGTTTGTTTTGATAGAAATATGGATGCTATGGCGGGGGAGTTTACTGCTAACGAAAATAACTTGAACGATGGACTTACTTTAACAGCATCAGGTATTTTGACTTACATGATAAATGTAAAATGGCCGCATTCAGGATATTCAGTTTGTCAGAGAATATTAGGCTCATAGCAACCAGAAGGATGCTTTCCACGTTACATTTTTGCTATTTCGTTTCGCTTCATTTTTTGTAAAAGTGCAACTTAAAACCCACCGTTTATCGCAATGTTAGAAGGGAAATATGAGATTCACCAAGTATGGACATAGAAACGCCAGAGCAGGCAGCGGAATGAGGGTTGGGTCTAGAGGGCGCGCTCACACATCACAAGGCGCAGTTGCCACAACGTTGAGAAATGTAAGGAGCACACATGAAGTCGTTTGCCGGTGGTTGCCTCTGCGGTGAAATTCGCTATCAAATCGAAGCCGATGCAGGTCCATCAAGGGTCTGCTGGTGTAGAGACTGCCAGCGAATCGCATCGAACGGAACAGTAAACGTCATCTTCCCAAGCGAAGCAATCAAGATTTCCGGAACACCGAGTCGCCACGACAAGGCGGCCGATAGCGGAAACACAGTAACCCGACGCTTCTGCTCGAAATGCGGCAGCCAGCTGTTCTCTGATTCGAGCGGTCGTCCAGGTCTTACGGTTGTCCGTGTCGGCACACTAGATGAACCGTCATCAATCAAGCCAACCACCAACATTTGGGTCGCAAGCGCGCCAAGCTGGGCATGCGTTGATCAGTCGCTCGATCAGTTCGAAGGCCCTCCCGCTTCGGCGTCGCCAGCAAAGGCGTGATGCCTAACTCATCCATCGAGAGGAATATAAGTAGTATAGGTATCGAGATATATAAGCATGAATGAATACGAAATAATTATCGTTGGTTGGAATCCAGGCTTCAATAAGGTTCAGACATCAAAATTATTTAGAACGGAGCTGGGTGACAATATCGCGGATTCAAAACGCAGAGTAGATAGGATCATGAGAAACGAAACGGTTGTTATTTCGACTGGGTCACCACAACAATTAGAAAGGATGCAAAATAGCTTGATTGATTTGGGAGCTAAGATTCAGGAATGAAATTTGGATAGGAGGTAAAGTGTATTACATAGGATCCATTTTGCTGTTAATAATAGGCATTGCGCATTCGTATTTAGGCGAGCGCTACATTCTCATTCGACTATTTCGTCGCAAAGACTTGCCAAAAATATTTGGTGACGATGAGTTCACCAAAAACACTTTGCGTTTTGCCTGGCATTTATCCACAGTAGCCTGGTGGGGATTTTCCGCTATCTTGTTACATCTCGCTCAATCCGGGGAAAGTGGCGGATTGGTAGGTAATATAATTGGTGTTACATTTCTAATTCACTTTGTGATCGCCTTGTTGGGTTCAAAAGGCAGACATCTGTCATGGGTCGTTTTTCTGATCATAGGGCTAACTGCAATTTATGCATCAAACACATAACCATGCGTACCAATTCGCCACAGCAAGCTCGCGTCTTTATACGGGGCGTTATGCATTTCTCCCACATATATGAACGTAACTGAATTTTCAAAACGAGTCGGGCTAAGCCCGCATACGGTAAGGTATTACGACAAAATTGGCTTGCTAGACGATATACATCGATTACCTAACGGCCACCGATATTTCTCCATGAAGGATGTAACGTGGATTGAGTTTGTTCAACGATTAAAAAACACAGGCATGCCTCTGGAGAAAATACTTGAGTACGCAATCCTAAGGAAGAACGGTGCCGAGACATTACTTGCACGGCAAGAATTGCTTTTAGAACACTCAAGAAACATACGAAAACACATTACCGAACAACAGCAGCATCTCAAAAAATTGAATGAGAAAATTAGTCTTTACCAGTCCGCATTGGAAGGGGAAATACCACTTGACTGAGAGTTTACTCTAAGGTTTAGCATAGGTGTCAGTTAGATAGCTGAGAGCCGCCGGATGAAAGCCAGCCAACATCAACCTGATGAAAACAAACGGGAGTTTCTTCAAAAATCTATGATTTTGATGGTTATTTCCTTTGGGCACATAGCATTGAATAGCTGTTCAGCTCCAACTTATTCAACCATAACCAAGGGGAAAGCTATGAATAGTGAAGATAACGACAGATTTATTCGAGGATGGAAGAAACTGAAAGAGATTGATGGAGAAGCTGGTGAGCGGGTTATCGAATCATTAAAAAGCATCGCGCCCGACTTGGGCCGTTACACGATTGAATTCCCATTTGGGGATATTTATAGTCGGCAAGGTTTGGATTTAAAATCTCGCGAAATCGCAACCGTAGCGGCCCTTTCTGCCATGGGTAACGCAGAGCCTCAGTTAAGAGTCCATATTAATGCAGCATTGAACGTAGGATGTGCGCCAGAGGAAATAGTGGAGATCATCATTCAAATGTCTGTCTATGCAGGATTTCCGGCAGCTTTGAATGCCGCGTCTTCCGCTAGGATCGTATTTACTGAACGAGGAATAATCAATGCATAATAAGAGTTGCACTAGACCAGTCGGTGAACGCGGCATTGGGCAAAAATAGTATGAATCTGTCTTTGTCTTAGAATATCTTCACACTCAAAATGATGAGGAATGCTGGAAAAGAATAGGTATTTATAGCACGCATGAGAAGGCATTAGAGGCCTATGAACCGGGTTAATTCTCACCCAGAATTCAGATTACCCAAACAGGGTGAGTTATGAGTTAAATATTAAACCGGTTGGATATTATTACGCCCACGTGCTGAGCCAGCTGCTATCACATCTTTCGTGAGGGAACCCGATGCACCCATATCTTGTCGCCGCCGCTCCGCTCAGCCAACGCCGGCTGTTTCTTTGGAGCGTTGGATACCTGCTGCTTGCCTTTCCTCTCGTCTTCATCGCATACCGGCCCATTCCTCTGGGACCCCTTCCGATGGGAGGCAACACCGTCCTTGTGGCGCTAGCGCTGTTGTTTCTCACGCGAACACTGCTGCGCCGCCAAGGCCGCTCGCTTGCTGAGCTTGGGCTTTCCTTCTCTGCCCGAGCGGCAAAACACCTGGTGTTCGGGCTTGGGGCCGGTGTGCTGCTCCACACCACTGCCGCGCTTCTCCTGCGCCTGGCGCTGCCCTTCGAATGGGAGCGGAACCCGACGTTTCTTCCGCAGGCGATTACGGGTGCGCTACTCTTCCACTTGCTCACCAACACCTGCGAAGAACTCGCCTGGCGCGGCTACGCTTTTTGGGGATTGATGCGTGCCCTCGGACACTGGCCGGCGCAGGTCATCGTGGCGCTGGTCGCCGCCTGCTTTCACGTCCTGAGTGGCTGGAGCTGGCAGGTGGCTCTCATCAGCACCACTGCCGGATCTCTGCTCTTCGCCTTGGTCTTCCTGCGTTGGCAAAGTATTCCCGCTGCCATCGGAGTGCATGCCGCCTGGAACTGGACGCGGGATCTGATTCTCACTCCTGCCGCACCCACAGCACTCTGGTACCCCAAAGGGACGGACCAGTGGACAATCCTGCAGTGGAACATAGCGCAGGCGATCCTCGTGGGGGTGACACTGCTCGCATGCATTGGGCTTCTGTGGTCCCTACGCAGTCGTACCGACATATCTCACCCCGCATAGCCAGGTACTGAAGTGGACGTAGGGTCGAGTATTTTCGATTGAAGTTCAGCATCGTTCACGGGCGGTGATGTAGCCCCGCACACTATTAAATTATGTCGTTGCCATCATCAGGAGCATCCATGCAAAAGATTGACCTCAAGGGAGAACTAAAGCATCTCTACCGCCCCTCCTGTAAGGAAGTGGTTCAGGTCGAAGTACCAACTTTCCAGTTCCTTATGATTGACGGGAAGGGCGATCCCAACACGTCAGAAGAATACGCCAAAGCAGTGGAAGCGCTTTTCTCTGTTTCCTATACAGCAAAGTTCATGTTGAAGAAGGGGGTGCAAGGAATTAACTATGCGGTCATGCCCTTGGAAGGCCTTTGGTGGTCAGATGATATGTCCTCTTTCGTTAACAACGCTAGATCGAAATGGAAATGGACCATGATGATAATGCAACCACATTTTGTGGAGGGGGCGGTGATTCAGGCCGCTATTGAAGAAGTAAAGCGCAAGAAATCACTTCCCACAGTGGACGCACTCAGACTGGAAAACTTTACTGAGGGACTATGTGCCAAGACGCTTCATGTTGGCCCTTTTAGTGAAGAGGGCC